>CAZWBV010000081.1:0-1494 GCA_964632225.1 uncultured Gammaproteobacteria bacterium
CGAAGTGATGGCTTTTTCTTTATTGTCTTCAACCGCGATGATGCAATGATGGGTTTGTAGCGCGTGCATCATGATTTGCGCACCTTCAATAATTTCGTCTGCGTGTGTACGCATCAATATGTCATCACAACTGACATACGGTTCGCATTCAGCACCATTTAAAATTAATGTGTCGATGTGATAGTTTTTTCCTACTTCCAGTTTAATGGCGCTCGGAAAACCGGCGCCGCCCATGCCGATAATGCCCGCATCTTGAATGCGATCGCGAAGATCTTTAGCTGAGAGTTGAGAGTAGTTATCTTTCGCGTATTTGTCCTTAGTTGATCTGCGGGTTTTTATCCATTTGTCCTCACCATCTGTTTTCAGTTTTATGCACGTCGTATTAATACCAGAAGGGTGTGAGGTGACTGATGCCTGAATCGCTGTTATTGTGCCTGAGCTTGATGCGTGGATAGGCACACTAAATGGCGCGTCTTCTTTCGCGATAAGCTGTCCTTTGAATACGTAATCGCCGACGTTTACGGTAGGTGATGCCGTTGCGCCGTTAGGCAGTTGCAGTGGAAAAATAAGTTGATTCGGTATTTTCGCTGACGTTACAGTGATTGACATGCTTTCCGGGTCACCTTTGTCGAGGCGCAGGCCAATAGGGAATGATGCTTTCTTTAAGAAAAACTTTAAAAAGAACCTCAAAAACATCAACCCGCTTTCCTTTGGCGCTCTTTTTTCCACAATTTTTCCGGGTAGGGTGTCTTACAGGTGTCAGTCGTTTCTTTTATTGCCACCATTTCAATGCAATCGACCGGGCAGGGGGGCAGACATAAATCGCAGCCAGTGCATTGATCTGCAATAACGGTGTGCATTTGTTTTGTCGCACCGAGGATAGCATCGGTGGGGCAGACATGGATGCACAGTGTACACCCAATACACATTTGTTCGTCTATAACGGCCACGTAATTAAGCCGTTGTTGATCTTCTTCATTTCGGTTTAATTGGCGGTTTTTACTCAGGGCCGGGTCAACGAAGAGGGGGGCGTCGCGCCCTAAGAGATCTGCCAATGCTTTTATTGTGACTTCACCACCAGGCGGGCATTGGTCGATATCCACATCTTGTTTTGCGATTGCTTCAGCATAGGGTTTGCAACCCGGGTATGCACATTGGCCACACTGTGTTTGCGGCAACAGCGCATCAATTTTATCCACGATGGGATTACCCTCAACTTTAAAGCGCACGGCGGCATAGCCTAATAATAATCCAAAAATTAAACCGAGGAGACTTAATGCGAGGATAGACGTTAACATTATTTGGTTTTACTCTTTCAGTTTAACTTTTTATTAGCCCAGAGAAACCCATAAAGGCCAGCGACATTAATCCCGCTGTAATCAGCGAAATAGCAGCTCCACGAAATACAACCGGTACGTCTGAAACCGCGATACGTTCGCGCATTGCGGAAAATAAAATCAACACCAGTGAAAAACCGAGGGATGCACCGAAGCC
>CAZWBV010000081.1:1504-9864 GCA_964632225.1 uncultured Gammaproteobacteria bacterium
GCCGTAAAAAACAGATTGTATAAAACTGTGTTGTTGCTGGATATTTAATAAAGCAACACCCAGTACTGCGCAGTTGGTTGCAATTAACGGTAAAAAGATACCGAGTACCTGGTGCAGCAACGGGCTGGTTTTGCGTACAACCATTTCAGTAAACTGCACAACGACCGCTATGATCAAGATAAATGATATTGTGCGAAGATATTCTATGTTCAGCGGTAATAGCAAGTACTGATTGACGATGTAACTGCACACTGATGACAGCGTCAGAACAAATGTTGTGGCGAGTGCCATACCCATTGCAGTATCGAGTTTACGCGATACACCCATAAAGGGGCACAGGCCTAGAAATTTAACCAATACAAAATTATTGACCAGAACTGTGCTTATTAATATGAGTAAATATTCAGTCATTGTTGAGTTGGGTAGCAGCACGCACTTTTTATGGTGTGCCTTATTTAACTTTCATGCCGGGTAGCGCGCCATCATCGGGATGAAGTATCCACAAATCTTTACCGCCCGGACCTGCAGCAAGCACCATACCTTCCGATATACCAAAACGCATTTTGCGCGGTGCCAAATTTGCCACCATGACGGTTAGTTTGCCTTCCAGCTCTTGCGGTTGGTACGCGGATTTGATACCGGCAAATACATTGCGTGTCTCGCTGCCAATATCAAGGGTCAGTTGCAATAATTTGTCTGCCCCTTCTACATGTTCTGCTTTAACAATTCTCGCAATACGTAAATCTACTTTGGCGAAATCATCAAATTCAATCTCTTTCGAGATAGTTTCCGAGATAGCTGCTGAGATTGCGTCGCCGTTAGTTTGTTTGCCTTTTCTTGTAGAGAAAAGGTTTGTAGCCGAAGAGTGAGTCTCGTCAGGCCCAAGCTGTTTTTCTTTTTGCAGGTTTTGTTTGGATTCTTGCAATATTTTTTCAATATTTTTCTTTTCCACCCGAGTCATGAGTGGTTTGAATTTATTAATGGTGTGGTCCAGCAGTGGCGTTGAGTAATTCTCCCAGCTTATCGGCTTTATATTTAAAAATGTTTCTACTTTTTTTGCCATAGCCGGTAAAACAGGTTTTAGATAAGCGATAAGAATTTTAAATAAATTTAACCCCACAGAGCACACATCGTGAACTTGTTGTTCCTTGCCTTGCTGTTTTGCCAGTACCCAGGGTTTCTTTTCATCAATATATTGGTTAGCGCGGTCAGCGAGTGCCATGATGTCTCGCATAGCCTTGCCATAATCCCGAGATTCATAATGCCGTGCAATAGTGTCGCCGTTGTTGATGAACTCATCATAGAGAGCTTGCTCGCTGCAATTTTTGGCGAGTTTGTTTGCGAAGTGTTTATTAATAAATCCTGCGCATCGACTGGCAATGTTGACTATTTTTCCGACCAAGTCTGAGTTGACTCGCAATAAAAAATCATCCAGGTTTAAGTCGATGTCCTGGAAACTGCCGTTGAGTTTTGCCGCATAATAATAGCGTAAATATTCTGGGTCGAGATTGTCCAGATAGGTGCGCGCCATAATAAATGTACCGCGTGACTTAGACATCTTTTGGCCGTCTACCGTCAGGAAGCCATGCACATAAATAGCGCTTGGCTTGCGCAAACCAGCCCCTTCTAACATCGCTGGCCAGAACAGGGCATGGTGATAAACAATGTCTTTGCCGATGAAATGATAAAGTTCATGTTGACTGTCTTTGTTCCAATAGGCATCAAATTCCAGGTCTTCTCTTTTGTCACACAAATTTTTAAAACTGGCCATGTAACCAATGGGTGCATCCCACCAAACATAAAAGTATTTACCCGCTGCAGCGGGTATTTCGAACCCAAAATAGGGCGCGTCTCGAGAAATGTCCCATTCTTGCAGGCCACTGTTTAACCATTCGTCGAGTTTGTTGGCGACTTCGGACTGTAGATTTTCGCCGTGAGTCCATGTTTTTAACATGTCTTCGAAATTTTGCAGTTTGCAAAAAATATGTTCAGATTCCTTCTCTATCGGGGTGGCGCCTGACACGGCGGATACGGCGTTTTTGAGGTCTGTCGGTGAATAGGTGGAACTGCAAACCTCACAGCCATCGCCATATTGATCCGCTGCCCCGCATTTGGGGCAGTCGCCTTTAACAAAACGATCAGGTAAAAACATTTCTTTCACCGGGTCGTAGGCTTGTTTGATGGTTTTTCTGAAAATATGCCCGGCGTCATTCAATCGATTATAGATTGTCTCCGATAGTTGCTGATTTTCGTTCGAATGTGTGGAATGAAAATTGTCAAAACGAATCGAAAAGTCAGCGAAGTCCCGCTGGTGCTCAATGGAATAACGTTCTATTAATTGCTCTGGCGTAATATTTTCTTTTTGTGCGCGTAACATGATCGGCGTGCCGTGGGCATCATTGGCACATATATATATACACTGATTGCCGCGCATGTTCTGAAAACGAACCCAAATGTCTGTTTGGATATATTCCACCAAATGGCCAATGTGAATCGATCCATTGGCATAAGGCAGCGCGCTGGTGACGAGGATATTTCGCATATTACTTTTGGCCTATCTTCAAATTGTTGTTGTTGTATTAGAGTGTTGTTATAACAAAGTCAGCAATGGTAACAAATACCGGTGAATTTGTGCATGAATCCGTGATTAAAGTGAGGCATTTAATGTTGAATCGACGTAACGCGTACGCTGTCAATGTGATATTGCCGGGTTCGTACGCCTTGCCATGACCACTGACGGGGCCAACAGAACTCGGCAATCACATTGATAGCGCACTATGATCTACAGATTATGATCATACAGTAAGTACGCCACAGGGGAAAATTCGTGTAGAATTTGGCTTCTGAGTGCATTTTTGTCTTTGAATGGTTTCTGGTCGCGGTGATTTAGCCGCGATGTTAATTGACAGAATATTAGCGTAATAAGTTGAGGATTAATAAATGAGCGTAAGCGAATTACAAGTACAAACGGCCATAAAAGAGATTATTGACCCTAATCTGGAACAGGATTTAGTCACCGCAGGCTGTATAAAAAAGACGGATATAGTGGGTAGTACTGCGATGATTGATATCGAGTTAGGGTACCCGGCGAAAGGGTATTATGATGAGCTTAGCGCAAAAATTAAGGACAAAATTCAAGCTATTGACGGTCTCGATGAAGTTAAAATAAACATTTCAACTAAGATTGTTGCGCATACCGCGCAAAAAGGCGTAAAACCCATCAGCGGTGTGAAGAATATTATTGCGGTCGCCTCTGGCAAGGGGGGGGTCGGCAAATCGACGACTGCGGTGAATCTCGCGCTCGCGTTGCATGTCGAAGGTGCCAATGTGGGCATTCTTGACGCCGACATTTATGGCCCTAGCCAACCGCGTATGTTGGGTGGCAACGTTAAACCGGAATCAAAGGATGGTAAATCGCTGGAACCTGTTGTACATCACAATATTCAATCGATGTCGATTGGATACCTGATAGAGGAAGACACGCCGATGATTTGGCGTGGTCCGATGGTTACCCAGGCGCTGGATCAGTTACTCAATGACACCAATTGGCACGATCTGGATTATCTGGTGGTTGATCTACCGCCGGGAACAGGCGATATTCAATTGACTCTGGCGCAAAGGGTACCCGTCAGTGGCGCTGTCATTGTGACCACGCCACAAGATATTTCCTTACTGGATGCACGCAAGGGATTAAAGATGTTTGATAAGGTGGAAGTCCGGGTGTTGGGTATCATTGAAAATATGAGTATCCATATTTGCAGTGAATGTGGTCATGAGGAACATATTTTTGGGTCTGGCGGCGGTGGCCGCCTGGCGGACGATGAGAGTGTTGCTTTGTTAGGTGCGCTTCCACTCGATAAAAAAATTCGCGAACAGGTTGATGGCGGAAATCCCACCGTGGCTGCTGAGCCAGATGGACGAATTTCGCAGATTTACCGCGATATTGCTCGCCGTGTTGCGGCCAAGCTTTCGCTTACCGCGAAGGACCACAGTGCGAAATTTCCCAAAATTGTTATTCAGAATAATTAAATAACGGGTCTTCTCATATTTCGGTGTTTGGATAAAGTCATGTTAGTTGAGAATAGTCTGAAATAAAGAACGATGAAAAAACAGAAGTACATGTCATGGGATACCTACTTCATGTCAATCGCGATATTGTCGTCCTTTCGTTCAAAAGACAGAAAAACTCAGAATGGTGCCTGCATTGTTGATGCCAGTAAAAAGATAATTGGTATTGGCTATAATGGGCTACCCAGAGGGTGTGATGATAACGATGCCGATTATTGGGCGGATAATGATGATGATGTACTTAAATCAAAGCATTCTTACGTGGTGCATGCAGAAAAGAATGCGATTTATAATTGTATGGCCCATGATATGAGCCACGCAACGATGTATATGACGCAGTTCCCCTGTAACACCTGTGCGCAAGCTATTATTCAGGTCGGTATTAAAAGCATTATTTATTCAACACGAAAAGACCATCACGTTGATTCTAATAGGGCGGTGGAAAAAATGTTCACGGATGCCGGTGTCAGGACACAATCTTTTACTGACATCGATGCAGTAGACAAGCGTTTTGTTGACTCATTGGATCAGTTAAAGTCAATTTATAGTTAAAGCTTTTTTATTAGGGAAGCCTTCCAGTTTATAAATTTTGGCGGTGTAGTTGGTTCCCCCCTTTTTTTCCTGTCGTATCCAGACAGGTAAATAACCAAATTTTGGCGCGCACCACATTGTGAGGGTGCGCCTGGCGTTTGTTCGTGATACTTTGACCGTTTCTAAAACGCCGAGCTTTGTGTTTATTTTTTCTTTGCCAAGGATGACGAGTTCATAGTTTTTTAATTTTCCACCATCGGCAATAGAGTAAATTAACTTTTTCTTTTTTTCTTTGTCGTTCTCTTTTTTAGTTTCAGTTTCTTCCGCCTCTTTTTGTAGATCGCGCATCATCACCAGTTGGTAAACTAGTTTGTCCAGCGTGTTATCCTGAATGTCCATCTTCCAGGGATCAGAATTAATGGAATTGGTTACTCTGTAGTTTTGCCAGTCAAAAGTGAGTTCAACATTTCTATTTTTTTTACTTGTTCGCCGGTAGATATATTTCATTGGCCGGATTTTGTTATTGTCGTATTGCCAGTAACTTTGTTCGAGAATTTCACCTTCGGCAAAGACACTCATTAAACCGGTGACTGTTGTCAGAGATTGGTATAAATAACCGCCGTCTTCTACCGGCTTTAGCGATATTATAGTTTTACCGCTAATGAGTCCTTTTGCAGATTGGTAGTAGGCAGAAAATTCTTCCGGCAGTTGATGAGAATAGGCTGAAAGAGAAATCGAGCTTAGGCACGAAAATGTGAGCGTTTTCAATATCAACACCAACGCTTTCAAGGTGATTCTACTAATTGATTTTCTCTTGCGCATTACACTGTATCGGCTTTTTTGGGTGAATTCCAGTCTTCCTTGGTGGCAGATGCGACCTCGTCTTTATTGTAGATGGTGTAAGATTTAATATCGCCGGTTTCGTAGTAATTGCGAGAAACCAATTCGCTGAGTACCCCTGTGGTAATCATTTGCACTGCCAGTACAATGAATAATACCCCTATCAATAAGAGTGGTCTGGAGCCGATGTTTTCTCCAAAAAATAATTTCAGCGCAAGTAGATAGCCTAATGCCACACTGCCAAGCGCACCGAATATAAAACCGATTTTGCCAAAAAAATGACCTGGTTTGGCTCTATAGCGCAGAAAAAAATAGACAGCCAGTAAATCAAGAATCACGCGAAATGTTCTCGATAAGCCATATTTGGATTGACCGAATTGTCTAGGGTGGTGGGCGACCACTTCCTCTTTGATACGAGCAGGTGCCGTCTGCGTCGCCATCCACGCGGGAATAAATCGATGCATTTCGCCAAATAATCTAACTGGCTTGATAATTTCGGCTCGAAACGCTTTTAACGTGCAGCCATAATCATGGAGATTCACTTTAGTAATGTTACGAATAAGAAAATTTGCGGCGCTAGATAAAATGCGGCGTAAAAAATAGTCTTTTCGAGATTTTCGCCATCCAGAAACCAAGTCGAGGTCTTCGTCCAATAAGCGTTTAACCAAACGCGGGATATCTTTCGCATCATTTTGTAAATCCCCGTCGAGTGTGACAATCACTTCTCCTCGGGCAGCGTCAAATCCGGCTTGCATGGCTGCCGTTTGTCCAAAATTCCGTTGTAAATTGATTAAACGCACATGGCTGCCAAATTCTTCGATAGCAAATTTAGTACGTAAACTGGTGTCGTCCGTGCTACCGTCGTCAACGATGATGAGTTCCCAGGGATGTTGGTAATTTTCCAACGCATCATGTATTTGAGTCAGTTGGGGTGCTATACTTTCTTCTTCGTTATAAATAGGGATCACTATCGATAAGCGATGTGCTTGTTGTGTTTGTTCGTTACGGTTTTGTGTCTTCATGGTATTTGGCTTTAGTGCCCGGTTTAGTGCCCGGTTTACTACCCGGCTTAGTGTTCAGTTTTAGTGTTCGGTTAAAGTGAGTATTACAATATCATATCCCTTTATGTGTGTTTTTATCGTCTTGCTGTTTGTTTTCGACAGGAATCAGTGTTGCGATGGCACCGCCTGCAATGGCAGCGCCAAGTATAATCAAATGTAAATAGACAGCTGCCTGTAGTGCGGTCTCGTTATTGATGATGTTGTTACTATTTTCAAAAAGGTGTAATCCAGCAAGAATGCCTGCTTCATATGTACCGAAACCTGCTATGCCATAAATAGGTAAAACGCTGGTCAGATCACCCATAATTGCGCCCATGATTGCAATATTAAAGGATGTATCCAGAAAAAGTAAAATAATCCAGGAAGAAACACCTATTTTGACAATCCAGTTAATCCACGTCCAAATCCAGGAGCGAATAAAAGCACGTAATTGCTGTGGCAGACTGGATAAACATTTGACTAATATCGTGTTAATTCGGGTGTTGGTTCGCGTAGTGAGTTTGTTTAGAATAAATATATTTGTTTTAAATAGCACAACAGGAACGCCCATCCAAATGAAGAATACGCCAATAGCGATGTAAATATTGTATAAATATCCGACTGTTACCAGTAGTGCGATACTAAGTAGTGTATGAAGATCCAGAATTCGAAAATACAATAATGCCGGAATCGATTTTGAAGTTGAAATATTGAAGTAGCGCAACATTAAAACAGGAAAACTGATTTCGCCTGTTCTCATGGGTAGGAGATTGTTTAGCATATTATGATGCAGCACCAGCTTTAGGCAACTTTTATATGCACCTTGCATGTCTGAATTAAAATAATCATAAATGCGCATGGAGCGTGCCCAATAACTATAAAATATAAATAATGTCGTCAATAGCAAATTTGCTAGCGATAATTTGTGCCACGGGGAAAGAATATCGCGCCAGTCAAAATAGTGCTCAACAATTGCGATAAATCCGACGAAAACAGCAATGCTGATGAGATATTTGATTTTGTCTTTCAAGATTGTTAATTCACCGCAAAGTGTGTAAGGAAACCTTCATTTAGCATAGAATGTAATAAAAAACGAATTGCTCTCTGGCCTACGTTGTCTGATTTAATAGTAGTATAAGATTGTGTTTCTTGCGCTTTTGCGGTGAGCTATCTCTGTTTCCTGGTTTGGCCTTTGTCATAAATTTGCGCTGTCGAAAATTGCGCTTGTTTTACGTATATCTGTAATTGATTTTTTCTATCGCGTAAAGTGGCTAGTGACATTTTCCTTATATGTTTTTTCATTTCCCGTGCCGCTTTCGTTAACCTTGCCTGTTGTTGCGCGATTTTGTCGACATAGACTTTCTTAAACGTCTTGGACATGTTTTTTACCCGGTAAATTGCAAAGGTCCATTTTTTCAGGTTTTTTTCCAACAGTCGTAAGTCCTTGAAATTTTTTATCGCTTCCTGGAATTCATTACTTTCGTATAAACCCAATAAGTATTTTGTGTTTTTTGTCACCGGTAACAAATTTGATTTATGCGAAGATAGCGACTTGTTTTTGATTAAGTGTTCCAAAATGGCATTGGTCGTGTAGCCTTTTTTTACAGATCGAATTACGCCATTGATACGTTTTATTTCCGCGCGAAAAATGTCGATAGAGTTTTCATAACCCTTTATTGCTTGTTCAAGTCCGCCTAGTTCGGCATAAGCTAATGGCACTGCAAGCATTGATTCAAGTACTGTGTTATCGCTGCGATCGCGTTGTGATAGTTCCATCCAGGCAGCAAGTGATTGCTTATATTTTCCTAGCTCTGCGTATACCAGCCCCAGGTGTAATAACGCTTTGTTGGCTCTATCAGAGTTACATCAATGGCCCCTTTG
>CAZWBV010000082.1:0-3080 GCA_964632225.1 uncultured Gammaproteobacteria bacterium
GCTGTTATCCGAATGGGAAAAAGAATACCCTGAACCTGCCGAGCGATTAAAAAATTATGCCCGTATGCTGGTAAAAAGCCAGAGTCCTGTCGAAAATTTTGGTTGTCCGCTAGGCACGATGTGTCTGGAGCTTAACAAGCTTCGTCATGCGCTACAAAATGACGCTTCCGGGGTGCTAGAGTTATTTCGTGAATGGCTAAGCAAGCAATTTTCTGCATTGGGGCATGACGCGGATGCATGTAAATTGGCGATGCATATGCTAGGTCGTTGTCAGGGTATCAGTTTAATCACCAGTACCTATAATGATCTGGAATATTTAAAGCGTGAAGTCGATGCACTTCAGGAATGGATTGATACGTTATCCCCCTGTTAAACGCAGCGTTCAGGTAAATTGAAATCTCTCCTGACACCATGTTGTCAGGAGTACTGCGCTATATTATCTTTACAAGTGAGCTTTACAAGTGAGTCAAACCGAAGATATCTGGCAGTGAACTATGCGACGTGCCGACCGTCTATTTCAAATTATTCAATATCTGCGTACACGCAGAGTGACAACGGCATCGTGGCTGGCGGAGAACTTGGAAGTATCTGAACGGACTATTTATCGCGATATAAGCGATTTAGTAACAAGTGGTGTGCCGATAGACGGTGAGGCGGGTATTGGCTACGCACTGCGGCGTGGGTTTGATTTTCCGCCATTGATGTTTACTGTAGACGAATTGGCTGCTTTGACATTGGGCGCGCAAATTATTAATAGTTGGGCAGATCCAAAGTTAGCGAACGCTGCGCAGAACATTCTTAGCAAGGTAGCGGTGGTTTTGCCGGATGAGTTAAAAGATAAGCTGTCAAACCAGAATTTATTTTCACCTATGGTCAGGCTTAATCCGACTGTTGCAAACACACTGGCACAACTGCGTCTGGCTACGGACGAATTGGATAAAATAAAATTTGCGTATACACGTGAGGATGGGGAAGGTTCTGAACGTATTGTTTGGCCGTTAGGGTTGTTTTTTTGGGGGCAGGTTTGGACTTTAGGAGCATGGTGTGAATTTCGTCAGGCATTTCGTAACTTCAGATTGGATCGAATACGACAACTTCAAGTATTGCACGAAAAATTTACACCCACTGAGGGTCGTACTTTACGAGATTTCCTAAATGATTGGTGTGATTAAAAAAGTAATCAGTCGACGCAGGCATCGCTACAGCTATATCCCAAAAAAAATAAACTTGACATAATGTTTTTGATCGTGCTTGACTGGTTGTGGTAATTGTTGCACAAGTAATATTTTGCAAAACAATCGGCTGATACTCTTTTTTACCAAATACTCATAATTTTCTCAGGGCTGTCGATAAAAATAGACAAGGATGCATTTTTCACAGAAATGTATGTGCTTTTAATTTGGTAGGAATAACCTTAGTTAAAGCCATGACTATTTGGAGTGAGGATGGAAGCTAATCTAAAAGAGCTTGTAAGTGAGGTATCTGACTTGGTCTCGTTACCCGAAGTGTGTATGCGCGTGACGGAAATGATCGATGATCCAAATAGTACAGCTGAAAGTGTCGGTAAAGTCATTAGTCAGGATCCTGCACTGACTGCCAAATTACTTAAAATTGCGAATAGTTCGTTTTATGGATTTTCAGCAGAAATTGCAACAGTATCAAAGGCAGTTGCTGTTTTGGGCACAAAACAAGTGAGAGATTTAGTATTGGCTACGTCAGTATCAAAAGCCTTTGAGGGGATTGATAATGAATTAGTCACCATGAAAAATTTTTGGAAACACAGTATTTTTTGTGGTCTTACGGCTAGAATTATTGCGTACGAGAGTCGAAAGGCAAAAGGTGAGTCAGTTTTTATTGCGGGTTTGTTACATGATATCGGACAATTAATAATGTTTAGTAAATTGCCCGAACTCTCCAAAGAGGCGCTAATGCTTTCAGTAGAAGGGCCGCAAGAATTGGCACTGAATAAGGCAGAACAACAGGTGTTTGGTTTTGATCATACTCAAGTAGGCGCTGAGCTAATACGGCGTTGGAAACTACCCGTTAGTATTCAGGAGTGTGTTGAGTTCCATCATGACCCCACTAAAGCAAAAGAGTATCCAGGCGAAACAGCCATTATACACCTGGCCAACTCGCTTGCGTGCATGGCAGAACTTGAAACTTTCGATGAAGGAGAAATGCAAAGAATAGACCCGGCAATTTGGCAAATATTGGGATTAGATGGTGAAATTATGCACCCAGTCGTCAGTGGTGCTCAGGCACAAATTGCAGAGGTGCAGTCTTTATTGTCGATGAACTAATAGATGGCGAACTGCTAGTTAGCTAGTTACCCATGATGTTTTTATAAAGGGAAGATCGGTCGCAAGTATGTAACTTAGTAAAATATGATTCACTGTCTCCAAGCGCAGTGTTTTTTATTTCTATCCAGTCTTTTTTTATTACTGAGTTTTTTGTAATTTTCAGCAATATATTATCTTGCTGTTTTATGTATTCTTTGTATGACACGATGAATGAGCGGGCTTTGTCATTGACATATGATCTTGGTATAAATGCATCTAAGGTGATGTCGTTAATAATAACGGAAAAATCGCTGATCTTTTTTTTCAATTCCACATTGCTTTCTTCAAGTTTTTCTATTGCAGAAAATAAATTTTTATTTTCCTTTTTTAGCTTTTTATATAGCAAAAGTTCTCCTGTGTCATTTTCGGATTGTAGATTAATTCTTAAAAAATCAATGCCGTCGTTAATGAGTTCAAAGCGAGGCGTTTCACCTTTGCTAAATATACTAAACTGCTCATCAAGTTTTTCTAATACATTTGCAATGCGGTTATGTTCGGCAGAGATTATTTTGATAATAGTTTGCATACTCATGAACCATATTCGTTGAGAACAGTATTGTTGTATATACTACTACTAACTACTGGTAGTATAGCAAACCTATTTGAAAATGGGTTGTCAATAATATAAAAAGTAACGTGCATTAATGGAGTGTGTTAATAGGGTATAGTCAAAGAGAATGGGCGTGTTACGCGTGTTACGCGTGTTACGCGTGTTACGCGTGTTACGCGTGTTGGCGGAGA
>CAZWBV010000082.1:3090-9847 GCA_964632225.1 uncultured Gammaproteobacteria bacterium
TACATCAGGCTAATGAACAAGGCTAATGAACAAGGCTAATAACGGCGGTTAAAAATGGTGGTTTTTAACTATTTATAGGTTTGTTATGGTTCAACGCTGGCAGATTCCATGCGAATTCCAAGTGGCCCTCTAGGTAAATAGACAGTCATTGTATTGCCGTTGCGTGATAAATTAATTTTTACTTCTTCACCTAATTCACCGCCGCTGGTAATGGATTTGCGTAGATCAAATGTAGAATAAATACGTTCATTGGAATATTGTAAAATCTGGTCCCCCGCTTTTATTCCAGCGAGGTAGGCAGGTGAATTTTGCATGACATCTTGTACTACAACACGGTTAGGTTGCCCTGTTGCATATAGCAATGCTTCATAAACTGAGTCATCAACGTCATTGCGAAATGTTTCGAATTTACTGTCCAGCGTAGTTAATTCTTCCGAATACCGCGCTGTGCCAATCCAGTTTTCACGAATTGCTTTGTCACGTAAATATAATTTTTCCATTTCAATTGATTCATATTGACTTTTCATTTGCGAAATTTCTGTTGTTGACAAGCCGGTAATCACCATTGCTTTTTCATTGAACCATTGAGACGAACTTTGAGATTGAGTAGGCGATGTGGAGTTCGATGTTGAGCCATTTTTTTCTAATGCGTTGCCTAACTTTGATACTTGCCGTTTCAAAGCAAGAACGGTTTGTTCAAGTTTTTTTCGAGCAATGGATTCGTTACTAATTCTTTCAGCCATTTCCAGGTATCGAGGATCACTGGATTTGATTATAGAGGTTGTTTGCGGGGTTTCTTCAATAGCGGTGTCCATTGTAACTGTGGAAAATCCGTCTTTGGAGATAGGTTCATTTATTGACGAATTTGGCTTAATAATGATGCCTACCAATATACCGATGCTCAGAATAAACAAAGCTATAATAATAGGGTAAAGCTTGCCCGATTGTTGCATACTATTTTCCCTTTTTTCCACTGCTTTCAGCATTGTCTTAGATGCCATTTGACTGCTCAACGCTTGAATAGTTCCTGATGCCTGGTGTCAATAATCATTCAAATTAGATAACGTGTGGAAAAATATTAAGATTTTATCAAAGAACAGGATAAAAAAAACAGCCTGTTTATTTAATTTCTCCAAGCGATTGTTCTAAATCATTAACAAAAGTGGTCAAATTTTCTCGTGCAGATATGTCGAGTTTTAAAAATTTTCCGCGTAGATGCAATTGCCCAATATTATCGTCAACCGATATTCCTTTAACTTCCAGTTTGCTGGTAAATATTTTGCCATCAGGCAGTTGAATTGTGCAACTGGGGAGAATTTCATTTGGCGCAATGGGGATGACACGGTAAAAACAGGCGTTCAAACCATCATTCGAAATATCACGAATATGTCCTTTTAACTGGGCATCGCCCTGCAGATGAATCGTCACCGGTATTTTTTGATCCACCCATATGCCAACACGGTCCGCACTGCGGCGTTGATGATAAGAGATTACTTTTGGATAGGCTGCTCTGCAGAATGTTTTTGTTGAAGTTTCTTCTATACCAATGACTGACGATTCGAAATTAATGGAAACACCCGTCAGCTTTCCAAAAAAAACATACTGTCCTTCAATTAATTTTCTTTTTTCCGAACCTACATTCTCTAATTCATTAATCAGTAATTCTCCTTGATGAAATAGCATTTCATCAATAGTGCCATACCACTCCCTGTCTGATTCTCTATTTCGAACGGTGATTGGTACCTGTTCTTTCATTAGTCGCTTAAGCAGACTGACAATGCGACTTGCTTCAACAATTTGATGTGTGTTTTCCTGTAGCTGTATATTCATACTTATAATTGGATTACTATTAATTGAATTCGACAGGGTGTCAGCGTGTCTTTTCACGGATGCACAGACCGATTAACCCGACAATATTACATAGAAATATTATATGCAAAGCGTTGCCATTATGTTTGTAATTTTAGATTAAGTATCGTCTATAGGAAATAATTATTAGTCAGTTCGAACGCAAGTTTTATTTATTCGACGCCGTTATGTTGACTAACAATTGGTCAAGTTTACATGGTAGATTACAAATGAGTTCAAATAAGCCTAAGGTTACAACAACTAAGGTTACAGCAAATAGTGCTATAAAAAATTCTACAATACCGTCTATTGAGAATTGCAACGTCTCCGATGCATTTTACCATCAGCACCCCATCTATTTTGAATGTACACAATGTGGGCGATGTTGTACAGGCAAAGGATCTTACGTATTTATTAACAAATCTGAAGTGGAAAATATACGGCTATTAGTTGGTGTAACCCGGTCGTTGTTTAAAAAGCAGTATCTCGATAAACACCCAGAAGGTGATCTGGTTCTGGCTCAGCATACCAATGGTGACTGCGTGTTTCTTGATGACAAGATGGGGTGCCGGGTTTACAAAAATCGGCCTGTACAATGCAGCACTTACCCCTTTTGGCCTGAAATTTTAACGTCGAAACAAACCTGGTTGCTGGAAGCAGATCAGTGCGAAGGAATAAATCAGGGTAAAGAAATTTCGAGCCAAACAATCGAACGCACGCTTGATTTGTTGCGTGAAAAATAATTCTTGGTATTAAAGTCAAAAGAATAGTCTAGTGTAGTGTATTCAATTATCCTCTATTGTCCTGTTTGCAACAAGTTCGCTATATTGGAATCCCATCATACTACTGCATTGTTGTTGGTGAAGAAGGCGATGATGCCGGTGCTGTGGGTGATGCGGAACTATTTGTAAATTGCGCTAACGTCATACCATCGAGATATGTATGTAAATTTTCGCTCAATTTACCCCACATCAATTTAGCCGTAAATTCATCTTCATTTGCATTATTGAATGAATCAGCGCTCACGTGTTTGTCGTCGTTAAAGGTGTCCATAATTTCAGCTAACGTGATGGCTTCTGCAGGACGGCTTAGCTTGTAACCCCCACCCGGCCCGCGTGCGGCGGTGACCAACCCAGTGCGCCGTAACTTTGCAAAAATTTGTTCGAGGTAGGATATAGAAATATCCTGGTTCTTAGAAATGTCGGCTAGAGTAACTGGGCCATGCTGGTTTCTTGTTGCAATATCCAGCATTGCTATAGTGGCATATCGAGATTTTGACGATATTTTCATTATCTTGCTCCTATCTAAGTAAAGTGGAAAGTAGCGTGCGACGGCAGGTCTAACGTATACCATAGAATCTTAGTGTAAATTTATAAAGACACAAGCTTTGAAGTGTTAAAATATTGTTTCCGACTTAGGGATAGAATAGAAGGATATAATGACAGTACCGATTGTTATATACCTATGGTGTTTGAGATTTTGGCTTAAGTGTGCCATTCCCTGTGGACTGTGCCTTGTGTAGTGGCACATTGGGAAAACGCTGAACCCATCAATACTAAGTTGTTAGACCACTAGTGTGTTCTGTTTTTTGCTTACGCTGATAATTTTCTGGCTAAAGCTCTGTGAAAAAAATCCGATAAACGTACAGCCCCTGGCGAGATTACAAACCGAGAGTGCTTATTGTCAGGCTACTTTACACTTGTTGAACTCGCACAGTAGTAATTATTTCTGCAATTGGAAATTCAGTATGAAAATAGATAATACGTTTAATAATGCCAGATTGATTATTTTTGTTATTGTCAGTATTTCTGTGTTTGTAGCGTGTTCCAGTGGATCGATTAAGATGTATTCTGGCGACGTCCCAAAAAAAGAGAAATTGGCTTTTCTTGATTCGAGTGGAACATTGAAAACGATTATGTCAAAGTCTGCTGCAGTTGTCGTAAAATCAGTTAATGACAACCCGACTCACATGAAAAAAAGTGTAACGCATGCGCGTATCGAGTTACTACCGGGCAAACATGTTCTGAAAGTTGAGCTATTGAGATCGATTAACACCGAATACAGCGATACCTACGGATCGACTTCTAAGGAATTCAAAGTAAATAAAGAAATTAGTTTTCAGGCAGAGGCAGGGCACTATTATCAAATTTATGGTTTGCTTGATCCTGATCAGACTTTTCCCTGGTTTACCTGGATAGAAGACAAGACCGGCGGCAGGGTCGTGGCCGGAGAAAAACCCAAATAATAATAGGTTTTTAGATGCAACAAAGTGCCTTAATCTAGGCAACCATAAGAGAATTATTACGATAAATTTATTTTATCGGCTTTTGAGCATTTATTTATGGTCTTGGAATAAAAACGTGCCACGGTGTGTTGGTGTGGGGCAGGATTTTGGTCTTTAAGCAAAAAATAATTTTTGGAATTGGTGTATAATTTTAGATTGTGATGGATTTAACAGCCGATTCGTGGAAGATTCGTCAATATAATAGTCATAATATAATAATAAGATATCGATGCAGCAATGTTAAGCGCAGCGCGCTAGACGCTGGATAGTTACAATCGATGCATATCATTTAAAAGCTATACAAACTACAACTATATAAACTACAACAAAGTAGTCGAAAGAGAAAACATAAGAGTGCTATGCGCAAGATGTTTATGTTCTTTTTTTGGGAGAAAATTGAACATGGAGGGTAGTACAATGATTAATAGAGCGTTACAGGTTAAGCGGTTACGAAGCGCAAGGCTGAATGTGCTTGGTGTGCAAATATTGCCACTCATATTGATATCAGTTTGCTATACCGGCCAAGCGTTTGCTGACGGTTTTGCTTATCAAAAGACTAATCTACAACCGCAACCGGGTCTGCAAACGGGCTTACAATTAGCCTCTAGCTCTAGCTCTAACTCTAACTCTAAATCCACAGCCTCCAAGTCCACAGCGCCCAAATTCAAAAGGGTGGGGTCCTCAAACAACTCGCCTGATGTAAAAGACCTTAATCAGGCCGTTTCGCTTTACACGCTGGGTCTAAAATACCTGCATGGCAAAGGCGTAAAAAAGAACAATTTAAAAGCATTACGTTTATTTAAAAAATCTGCTAAACAGGGTTACCCCCGAGCAGAATACCAACTTGGTATTATGTATCGGGACGGTATCGGTGTTGGACGAGACAAACAAGAAGCGATCAAGTTGTTGCGGCTCGCGGCTGCCTGGGGTGAAAGAGACGCAAAAACAGCGTTGGATAAACTGATAAAAGGTCTCAATAGCAAAAAAAATGCGAACGGCAAAACGCCGATACAGTTATATCGTCGTGCAAAAGTTGCTCTGGCCAGTAATGGCGGAAAAGCAGATTTTAAAAAGGCATTTGAGTTGCTAAAAAAATCTGCCAGCCAAAATCATAAGGAAAGTCAGTATGAATTGGGCATTCTTTATAAAAATGGTACAGGTACATCGAAAAATATTAAAAAAGCCAAGATTTGGCTAAACAAGGCTGTTTCAAATGGATATGGAAAAGCCCGTGCTGCGCTACGAGAACTCGTTGTCCTTGAGGAGAAACACGCTAACTATAAAACAGAAAGTGGGCAGTACAACTTCTCCGCTGACGCAGCCTATATCTCCGCGGCGGAAAAAGGGGATGTCGATGCGCAGTTCAAATTAGGATTAATGTATATCGAAGGAGACGAAATAGCGCGTAATCCATCAAAGGGGCTGGACTGGTTACGGCGTGCCGCTGGTCAGAAGCATTTGGATGCACAGCTCAAGTTAGGCGATCTGTTGTATAAAGGTGTGCAACTTGATCAAGATTATACTGAATCCGCGAAATGGTATCAAAAAGCGGCCAAGCAAGGTCACGCTGGCGCACAATACCTATTGGCAAATATGTATAAAAAGGGATTGGGGTTAGACAAGGACAGACGCATGGCAGAAAAATGGTATCGTGAAGCCGCGCGCCGGGGTCATGTTAAAGCAAAAGATACAATCAGCAGATTATAAGTATGCGTTCATTGCGTCTTTTTGTTTATATTAGTTGTTTATATTCGTGATCAACAGCTGATAAAAATTTACAACGTTGTTAAAATCCACAGTTGAAATACGTTCGTTAGTTCCATGGATTCGTTTTAAATCATCCTTGGTAACAGGTAATGGTGAAAATCGATAGATGTTATTGTCTGGTGCACTAAAATGCCTGGAATCTGTTGAGGCGATTGTTAAGTAAGGTGCCACTAACGTGTCCGGGAACAATTGTTTGATCGTTTTATGCAGTGTGCGAAAGAAGGGTGTTGCTATATCAGAAACAGACGATGCTTCGTGGTTAGAAGACACCGTGTTTGAATATTCAGGGTTTGAAGGCTCTTTGTTTAAAGACTCTATTTTTGAAGGGAGCGTATTAATATTAATGCCTGGATCGTCAATGATAGCGGTAATTTTATTTCGAATTGAGTCAATCCTGTCTCCTGGTAACAAGCGAATGTTTACTGTAGCAGACGCTGAGGTAGGTAATACATTTTCTGCTACACCCGAATTGAGTTGGGTGATTGCCATCGTTGTTTGAATTGATGCGTTCGTTGATGCTGATTGAGCAAATTTTTGTTTTACCAGGTTTTCAGTTAGCCAAAGGTTTGCAAAAATTGACTTATTTATTATTCCCATTTCAGGGCCGAGAAAATTAAACATTTGTTGAATTGGTGGCGTCATTTTTCTAGGGAATGAATTAGCTTCTAGCTTGTTTAAAGCTGTGGTCAGCATGCCGATAGCTGTTTGTCGGGGAGGCATAGAGGCATGGCCACCAGGTTGAGTTGCTGTTAGTTGCAAAGTGAGGTAGCCTTTTTCGGCAATACCAATTAATGCGACAGGTTGTGAAACGGCTGGGATAATATTTTTACTGATAACCCCACCTTCGTCAAGAATCGT
>CAZWBV010000083.1:0-9742 GCA_964632225.1 uncultured Gammaproteobacteria bacterium
GCGATATTAAAGGGTACTCCCAGAAAAACATCCGCACTGCGTTGGTACAGTTGGCAGGACAGTTTCCCTTGTGCAACATAAAATTGAAAAAGGGTATGGCAGGGCGGCAGTGCCATTTTTTCAATAAACGCAACATTCCATGCGTTGACGAGCAAGCGGCGCGAGTCAGGGTTTGTTTTTATTTGGTCCAATATTTGGCGGATTTGATCTATTTTGGTGCCATCGGGGGCGGGCCAGGAGCGCCATTGATAGCCGTACACCGGTCCTAAATCGCCATTTTCATCTGCCCATTCATCCCAGATAGAGACATTATTATCATGTAAATATTTGATATTCGTGTCGCCTTTGAGGAACCAAAGCAACTCATGAATAATAGAGCGTAAATGAAGTTTTTTAGTGGTGACGACAGGGAATCCATCATTCAGATCAAAACGTATTTGGTGGCCGAATATACTCACGGTGCCCGTGCCGGTGCGGTCTTGTTTTTTTATGCCATTTTCTTTGACATGGCGCATTAGATCAAGATACTGCTTCACGACTTGTTTGTACCTCTATGAGTTTTCTGCGTTGGTTTTTTTCAAATTTGATTCAGTCTCGGTATTTTTCTTTTTATACGCTAACCACAAAATAACAATGCCTAGTAATACCATGGGTGCAGATAATATTTGCCCCTGGGTCAACCATCCAAACGCGATATAACCCAGGTGTGCATCGGGTTGGCGGAAAAATTCCACGAAAATCCGATAAATGCCAAAGCAAATTAAAAACATACCGGATACGGCCATGGTCGGCTTTGGCTTTTTGGAATACAGCCAAAGAATAACAAAAATGACGCCGCCGCCCAAAAAAGCCTGATACAGTTGTGAAGGGTGGCGTGGCTCTATACCTGCTCCAGGAAAAACCATACCCCAGGGCACGTTCGTCACTCGACCCCAAAGTTCGCCACCGATAAAATTACCGATACGACCCGCGCCGTATCCCAAGGGTACTAGTGGTGCGATAAAATCACTGACCGTGAAAAAACCACGATTGGTTTTACGTCCGAATAGCCACATCGCGACGATGACACCGATCAAACCCCCGTGGAATGACATGCCACCTTCCCAGATTTTAAACAAAAAAATGGGATCAGCCAGAAATTTTTGGAAATTGTAAAAAAGCACATAGCCAAAGCGGCCACCCAGAATCACGCCCAGCGCGATATAAAACAGGATGTCGCCGACCTCGTCGGGGTGCCACCCGGATTGTGGTCGTTTAGCGCGAACCCGGCCAAGATACCAACCGGAGGTAAAAGCGACCAGGTACATTATCCCATACCAGTGAATTTTCACCGGACCCAGGTCGAGTGCGACAGGATCAATATTCGGAAACATAATCATGCGGCGAAGTATACCCTGTTTACGAAGGGATAACCCGCGTAAAAATGCTCTTTAAATACTCAGTTTCTGCCAGCGCGGGGTGAATCGGGTGGTCCAGGTTTTGTTGTCCGTATTCCAGAAATTGCAGTTGGCGATGCACCTGCTTGCCAGCATTTAAAAGCATATTTTTGAAATCTTTTGTACTGAAATGATAAGAACAGGATGCTGAGATCAGGTAGCCGTCCTTAGCCAAAATCTGCATTGCCATTTGATTGATGCGTTGGTAAGCAAGCGATCCCTGTTTCATGTCTTTCTTTCGCTTGATAAAAGCCGGTGGGTCGAGGATAACGACATCAAATTTTTCCTGCTGCTCTTTTAAGGATTTTAATAGCTCAAACGCATCGCCTTTTAATGCATATACATGGTCAGATAGGTTATTCAGCGCCGCATTTTTCTTAATAGCATCAATGGCGTGTGTGGAAGAATCTATACAGGTGACTTCTTTGGCGCCGTGGGTTGCTGCCTGAAGGCCCCAGGCACCGATATAACTAAAGACATCCAATACTTTTTTGCCTTCTATATACTTAATTAACTTATTTCTATTTGCGCATTGGTCGTAAAACCACCCTGTTTTTTGACCCGATAAAAGGGATGTTTGAAAACGTGTGCCATTTTCCACCAGTTCTATGGTCTCAGGCACGCGCCCTTGCGCAGTTTCGATATAATCGTTTAAGCCTTCCATGCGGCGCACGGATACATCATTACGAAATAAAATCGTTTCTGGTTTAATCACCTTATTTAATGCATCGATGATATCTGTTTTAACGCGTTCCATCCCGGCTGTGGCGATTTGTACGACTAAAATCGAACCGTATCGATCCACCACCAGACCCGGTAGACCATCACTTTCGCCATAAACCAATCGATAAAAGGGCTGCTGAAAAAATTGTTCACGCAGCGCGACGGCGATATTGAGCCGATGGACGATAAATGACTTATTCAGGCGGTAGGCCGGGTCACGACTAATTAAGCGGGCACAAATCAATGAATGTGCATTGACGTAACCGCTGCCGATGGGTTTTCCCATACAGTTTTCAATGATAATGGTTTGTCCAGACTCAAAGCCGGTTAACGGTGTGGCCTGAATATCCACTTCATTGCTAAAAATCCACGGATGACCCGCCCGAATGCGCCGATCTTCATTCTTTTTCAGGCGCAGCGGCGCAATATTGGTATTATTTGTAGGCGTGGCAGTCGGCATGGGGCAACTCAATGGTGGTTTCACGGGCCGCTAGGTTAACAAAAAAAAGCGGAAGTTGCGCTAAAATAACGGATTTTAAGTCTAAACAAAACCTAAAATAGAAATAGTACAATGGGCAATATACAATTAGATCATAACCACCATCACGCAGAGACGGGTAAATATCCGGTGTGCTTTCTTGCGCATGACATCGATGTACCGATGAATATCGGTAGTTTATTCAGGATCGCTGATGCGTTTGGTATAGAGCGGATATATTTATCGGGGACTTCGCCAGTTCCACCTAATAGCAAGATAAAAAAAACCTCAAGATCAACAGAAAAATATGTTTCTTTCAGTTATGAGGCGAGTCCGGCAAATTTAGTTAAAAGACTCAAGTCTGAAGGGTACACCCTTATTAGTCTCGAAATAACGTCATCAAGCATTGATATTCGGGACTTGTCGGTTTCGAACAACGAAAAAGTATGCCTTATCCTGGGGTCTGAAAGTTCAGGTGTGTGCCAGGAATTGTTAGATGCATCTGATCAAACGATACATATTCCGATGCTGGGGCAAAATTCATCTATGAATGTTGCTACAGCGTGTTCAATTGCAACGTTCGAAATAATTAGGAGATATTTACCATGAATGGAAGACCCACTATTGAAGAGCAATATAAAAAAGGTAACGATGTTATCAACTATGTGGTTTACGAAAGCAAAACCGGGGCCGGAAATGACGAAGTGCTACAACATAAAACGATGGGGACAACAGAGACGGCTCATGTCACGCTGCATCCTGACGGTACCGTTAATTTTAGGGTAAAACGAACCGAAGTCTATTTGGAGGATGCAATAAAAAGTGACTTAAGTGGTTTTAAGCCCGATATTTCTGAAAATGTTAAGCAGTTTATTTTCAAGGTTCGCAACAAAATATGAGTTCCCGCAGTTAACGCATTAGAAGATATAGGCGCTGGATTTGATTTTTTTAATCGTTTTTCGGCTAAGGAACTCATAATGAAATATGCTGGCCTCCCGATGGGTTTTACATGTGGACGTCTGCCCCGGTATCCAATAAATACTTTTTCAGCTTTTCTGAGTCGCCGATGTGTCGCCCGGCTATAAATATTTGCGGAACGGTTGATTCACCCGAAACGGCGCGGACTGTGTGTAAGCTACCATTTGGTCCGTGACTGATTTCTTCAAAGGCCATGTTATGTTTGTTGAGCAGTTTCTTTGCTTTGGCGCAGTAGGGACAACCTGGTTTTGTAAAGATGGTGATCGCTTTGGGTTTTTGTGCGTGTGGATTGATATAGTCCAACAGAGTGTCCGCATCAGATACCTCAAATGGATCGCCGGGTACGTCGGGCTCGATGAACATTTTTTCTATGATGCCGTTTTTTACCAGCATCGAATAACGCCATGACCGTTTGCCGAACCCAAGGTCGGTTTTATCAACCAGCATGCCCATGCCTTCGGTGAAATCTGCGTTGCCATCGGGTATCAGCGTGATATTCTCTGCTTCCTGGTATTTCTTCCAGGCATCCATGACAAACGCATCGTTGACAGACAGGCAAATGATGTTGTCGACACCATTTTCCTTAAATGTATTCGCCAATTCGTTGTAGCGCGGCAAGTGGGTTGAAGAGCATGTTGGTGTAAATGCGCCCGGTAATGAGAACACAATAACGGTCTTGTCTTTGAAAATGTCATCACTGGAAACATAAACAAATTCATCATCTTGCCGTGTTTTAAAGACGACGCTGGGTATCTGTTGGCCTGTGCGATTTTTTAACATAATTCATCTCCTTCAGTAGGTTATTTGTTTGTGTTGGTTTGTCGGTATGGGGTTATTATGGGGCAGCATTAATGATTGTTGAAATCGTTTATTTCTACTGTATTGATAGGTATAATCTATTAATTGATGGGTGCTTAGATGAGCACTTAGATGAGCACTTAGATGAGTGCTTACACGGGTACTTATCAGAGCGAATGTAGGGAGGTGGATGGTGGCGCAATGAATTTACGAGATTTGCAATATTTAGTGGCGGTAGACGAGGAGTGTCACTTTCATAAGGCCGCCGCACGCTGTTATGTGAGCCAACCGACGCTGAGTGGTCAATTAAAAAAACTTGAACAGACGTTGGGTGTCTTGCTTATTGAGCGCAGCAGTCGCCAGGTCGTGATGACTGAGGCAGGCCGGGCTATTGCTGATCAAGCGCGTAAAGTACAGGCCGACGTGAATATTATCAGTGAGATTGCGGCGGCATTTCATGGTCCGATGGTGGGTGAGCTGCATGTCGGCATAATTCCTACCATTGCCCCCTACCTGTTACCCATTATCATGTCGCCGATATCGAAAAAATACCCAAAATTAAAATTTTGGTTATATGAATACCATACTGCAACGTTAGTGGAAAAATTGCGCCGGGCGGAATTAGATGTCATTATTCTCGCGTTGCCGTTGCCTGAAGGGTCAAACGAATTCAGTGAGCTGGATTTATTTAAGGAGCCTTTTCAATTAGCAGTATCGCAAAAAAATGCACTGGCGACGAAAAACAGTATTGCACTTAGCGATATTGAAGGCCGTGAGATGTTGCTGCTGGAAGAGGGGCATTGTTTGCGTGGACAGGCGTTGGCGGTGTGTTCTGCCGCAGGTGCGAACGAGAATGCGCGTTTTCATGCCTCAAGCCTGGAAACGTTACGGCATATGGTGGGCGAGGGCATGGGTATGACGTTAATGCCGCAACTTGCTGTTCCCACAAAACAAAAAAAGGGAGACATGGTGAAGTATGTCGCGTTCAATGATCCAAAACCTAACCGACGAGTCGGATTGCTTTATCGTAAAGGCAGTTATCGAGAAGAGACCTTTAAAAAAATCAAGCAGGCGATTTGCTTGATCATACCCGAATCAGCGTTACAATAAGTAACCTGATCAAGGAGGGTTGTATGATTAAAGTACTAAATAGCGTCAGTTTTTTGTTACTATTGATTTTTACCGGGTTTTCCATGGCCGATGATATCGGCAGCAGTCGGATCGGGACGGGCGACATAAATCGTTGTGCCGAAGATCTGGATGCATTGCAATTAAGCGTGCGCGAGGCGACCAATCAAGCTGAAAAGGCAAATCTAAAGCACGATGATAAGTTGCATTGCAATGTTGAACCTGAACATAGAAATGCCCAGGGAGAAAATTGCGATGCCACAGTGCAGGCGTACCAGGATGCCGTTGTTGATCTTGATTTAGAACTTAAAAATGTTGAAAATCAATTGAAAGTTGTGCAACTGGCGTGTGGCTATGAATTTGTGTTATCAAATACACGCAGCGAAAAGAAGTAATCGTTTTTAATCGAAGTAAATTCAATTCGACAGGCTCCTATCCTAGGGTTGGCTTCTTTTGCTGATTAACCAGCGCGTGATGGCGTCCCATTGTTGCAGGTCGATCGAAACAGACGAGGGCGCAAGTTCGAAAATTCCCAGACCCTGTTCGGCGGCGCGTATATAGTTTTGAGTGTCACGTAGTTTGCCAATAAACGCGATATCCAGTTTTCTCAAAAATTTATTTAATATCTGGAATACCAGTGTGTTTTCTTTCACTCTGTTTGCGACAACGGCGAGTTTGACCTGGTTTTTCTCTACTCTGCCCACGTGGTGAATTTCATGTGCAAATTTAGCGGCGGCGCGCATATCAATAGGTGAAGGCAATACGGGAATAATAACGGATTGCGCACGGCGAATGAGCGCGGTTAACTCTTTTCCGTGGACGCCTGCGGGCACATCTATAATGAGAACGTCAGTGTTGCGCGGCGCTTTGAATCCGTCTTTCCAGGCGGGAATGCCGATGATTTGCGGCGCTTTTTCGGGCCGCGCAGCCAGCCAATCCAGACTGGATGCTTGTGGATCAAAATCCGCTAGCGCGACAGATTTATCCTGGGTCGCATAATAGCTGGCTATATTGGTGGCGATGGTGCTTTTTCCACAGCCCCCTTTGGGATTCAGTACCATGATTGATCTCATCTCTACATTTCCCCGTTTGTTCCTTCTATCGTTTATTTAAGCAGAAAAAATCTGATTAGTTTAGCTGAATGGTTCATTATTTACTCTTTTGTAGTCAGTTTTGTAGATAACTTTGTAGATAACTTTGCAGATAGTTTTGTGGATAGTTTTATTGCTGCTTTTCAAATATTTCCAGCGATTCCCAGATTTCATCGACACGTGATTTAATTTCTTTACTCATTGCGATTGGCTTGCCCCACTCGCGGGTGGTCTCAGTTGGCCATTTGTTCGTGGCATCTATGCCGATTTTTGACCCCAGGCCGGAGACGGGTGACGCAAAATCAAGATAATCAATGGGTGTATTGTCGATAATAGTCGAATCGCGTGCCGGATCGACGCGGGTTGTCATCGCCCAAATCACGTCCTCCCAGTTACGGATGTTGACATCGTCGTCCGTGACAATAATAAACTTCGTGTACATGAACTGACGCAGGTAAGACCAAACCGCCATCATGATGCGTTTTGCGTGGCCCGGATATTGCTTTTTTATACTGACAATTGCCAGTCGATAAGAACAACCTTCGGGCGGTAAATAGAAGTCGACAATTTCAGGAAACTGTTTTTGTAATAGCGGGATAAATACCTCGTTTAGCGCAACGCCCAATACCGCCGGTTCATCGGGAGGCCGGCCAGTATAGGTGCTGTGGTAAATGGGATTGAAGCGCTGCGTGATTTTTTCAATTGTGAACACCGGAAACGTGTCTACTTCATTATAATAGCCGGTGTGGTCGCCAAAAGGGCCTTCTTGTGCTGTTTCATCGGGATAAATAAAACCTTCCAGAATAATTTCGGCGGTGGCGGGTACTTGCAGATCATGGGACAGGCATTTTACCAATTGTGTTTTAGAGCCGCGTAATAATCCAGCGAAAGCATATTCCGACAAACTATCGGGAACCGGGGTCACGGCGCCGAGTATCGTCGCGGGGTCTGCACCTAACGCAACGGCGACTGGAAAAGGTTTGCCTGGGTGCGCCTGTTGCCATTCACGAAAATCCAGCGCGCCGCCACGATGAGGAAGCCAGCGCATAATCACTTTGTTTTTGGCAATGACTTGTTGCCGGTAGATACCGAGATTCGCACGTTCTTTTTCGGGCCCCTTGGTGATAACCAGCGCCCAGGTGATCAGTGGACCGGCGTCGTCGGGCCAGCAGGTTTGAATTGGTATTGTCGATAAATCAACGTCTTGTGCTTCAATTATTTTTTCCTGGCAGGGTGCTTTTTTGACGATCTTCGGGTTCATATTAAGTACTTGCTTAAACGCAGGTAATTTTTCCCAGGCGTCTTTCATGCCTTTAGGTGGTTCAGGTTCTTTCAAAAACGCCAGTAGTTTACCTATTTCTCTTAATGCTTCCACAGAGTCTTCGCCCATGCCCATTGCAATGCGTCGTGTCGTGCCAAACAAATTACCCAGTACGGGCATCGTGCCGTTTTTCGGGTTTTCAAATAACAGGGCGGGACCACGGGCGCGTAATGTGCGGTCGCAGATCTCGGTGATTTCCAGATAAGGATCAACTTCATGCGTGATGCGTTTGAGTTCGCCCTCTTTTTCCAGCTTATCGAGAAAATCGCGTAAATCGTTGTATTTCATAGGGGTAGATGATGCGTTAAATTCTAAATCCACCGTGTCTTCGTCTGTTGTGCGCATCGAGCATTGTTGCACCTGCAAGTCCGCCCAGGAGCATAAAAACAGCGATGCTAAGAACAAACCACAGCAGCGGTATCCCCGTGCCCGGATCACTAGAACCTTCAAAAAAAACGTCGTCATTTGATATTCTGGATGTCAACGCGTTTAACTCGGTAATGTTGTCAATGTTTTCTTGAATTTTTTCATCCAATTTTTTTTTCAGTTCGGCGATACGTGCTTCCAGATTTTTTTTGTCTTCTATAGATGCTTTACTGTTTAAGCTTTTTGTCGCCAGTGTGCTTTCCAGATTTTTAGCTTTGTCGCGTGCTTTTTTTAATTCGGCTTGCATCCAGGCGACATCTTTTTTTTCTTCATCGGATATTTGTGTCACCGTATTCTTCTTCTCCTTTAAGTCTGAAATGAGCGCCAGACTTTGTTTGTGTTTACTATTTAATTCGGTATATAAAAGCCGTGCGGGTTTTTCTGTCATTAGATAAGCGGCTTCTACCCAGCCAATTTTTTCATCCGGTGTTTCTACTTTGCTAAACGCGCCATCTGTTTCCAATATGAGAAGTGGCGTGCCACTGGGCACTTGTTCTATTAGTGGACTGGTACTTGACGAGGTCTGGTGTATTTCAAGTGTGATTCTATCGGTAACATATTTTGTTTGTGCCGACGCCGGCGTTGAAAACGTCGCCAACAGACCAAAGAGAGACAGGAAAGAAACCGGGTAAAAAAGTGGATAAAAAAATGCTTTTCTTTTATCTGTCATGAAATTAATCCCTCAAAAATTATACGGCAATGCCGCTGTGTCTCAATAAAGCGTCGATTGTGGGTTCGCGGCCTCGAAATGCAACAAATAAATCCATTGGGTCTTGCGAGCCACCTTGTTCAAGTACGTTATTTAAAAATTCGCGACCGGTTTTACGGTCGAATATACCATTTTCCTCAAATTTCGAAAATGCATCGGCAGACAGTACCTCCGCCCATTTGTAGCTATAGTAGCCAGCTGCATAGCCACCAGCGAAAATATGTGAAAAACCATGTTGAAATCGATTGAACTCAGGTGGTTGTATAACGGCGATTTGTCCACGAACTTTATTCAACGTCTGCTGCACAAAATCATCCTTGGATGTTGATTTAGGTTGGTAATTGAGGTGTAGTTGCAGGTCAAATATTGCAAATTCCAGTTGACGCACCATTTGCAGGCCGGATTCGAAGTTTTTCGATGCTATCATGCTGTTATAGAGGTCTTCGGGTAACGGTTCGTCCGTTTGGTAGTGTTTTGCCATAATGTCCAGCGCTTCGCGTTCCCAACACCAGTTTTCCATAAATTGGCTCGGCAATTCCACGGCATCCCACGGCACGCCACTAATGCCGGACACACTGGCATAATCAATTTGGGTCAGCATGTGGTGTAATCCATGGCCAAATTCGTGAAACAATGTGACCACTTCATCATGTG
>CAZWBV010000084.1:0-5098 GCA_964632225.1 uncultured Gammaproteobacteria bacterium
GTTACCGGGTAAACCGGATAACCTTGTCGAAGGAAACCTCGGGCAAATACACCACCCATTTCGCCAACGCCAATAATGATAATTGGCTTGTTCATAGATGACTTGTAGCCTAAAAATAGGTTAAATTGAGTTGTTCTATTTCGATGGAAACATTTTTCCCGGATTTAGAATATTGTGGGGATCGAATACGGTTTTAATGTCTTTCATCAATTTTAACGTAATAGGATCGATTTCACGATCAATATAGTTCATTTTTTCAACGCCGACGCCGTGTTCACCGGAAAGGGTGCCGTTTAATTTTAGTACGAGATCAAATACATCATTAAGACACGATTGTGAACGTTTGATCTGCGCCGGGTCTGCGGAATCGATAAGCAGATTAGTATGGATATTACCGTTTCCTGCATGACCGAAATTGACGATATTAATGTCATGTTTCTTTGATAATTGCTGTAGACCTTCTATAAGCGCTGGAATGTTGGAGACAGGTACAACGACGTCTTCATTGATTTTATTCGGTGCGACATTCCGCAATGCGGGCGAAAGCGCTTTTCGCGTCGCCCATAATGCATCTATTTCTTTTTGAGTTCTGGCTAATTTAATTTCCAGAACCCCGCTGTTTGTTGCTGCGGCTTCAACGGCACGTGCGGCGTCATCCAGCGAAGCTTCCTGTCCATCGACTTCAATGATTAACAATGCGCCTGCATTTTTAGGTAAATCAGCTTTGGAGTGGCGACGTATCATATCGATGGCCTGCCCATCTATAAACTCCAGTGTATAAGGGATCACGGATTGGGCCATGATACTGGAGACGGCTTGTGCTGCGTCGCGAATGTTCCCGTATATTGCCTGCAGTGTGCGTTTGGCTTGCGGCAGAGGTGTCATTTTCAATGTCGCCTCAGTAATAATAGCCAACGTACCTTCGGAGCCTAGAATGAGTCGAGTCAAATCATAGCCAACCACGCCTTTCGTGGTGTATACGCCGGTACTGATTTCTTCCCCTTTTCCGGTGATGGCTTTGAGTCCCAATATATTTTCCCGTGGGGTGCCGTACTTGATCGCTCTGGGACCAGCGGAATTACATGCCAGGTTGCCACCGATTGTGCTGTAAGAGGCACTGGTTGGGTCGGGCGGCCAGAAAAATCCAGCTTCCGCCATTTTATTCTGCACGGCTTGGTTTGTGATGCCGGGTTCAACTACCGCAACGCGATTTTCAATATCAATTTTTTTAAACTGTGTCATGCGTTCCAGCGAAAGTACCACGCCACCACACACTGGTATGCTTGCGCCGGTAGTACCCGTGCCTCGCCCGCGAGCCACGACAGGCAATTTGTTTTCAAAACATAAATGGACGAGCTTTCTGATTTGTTCGTGGGAAACGGGCAACACCACGAGGTCGGCCTGACTGTGCTTGCGGCTATTATCATAACCATAAGGCCAGATATCAGCGGGATCACTTAATACACTTTTATCGCCGAGTATGGAAATAAAACGCGGTAATAATTTGTTTACTAAATTTGGATCAGTCGGCATATTCGAAAATTTTAATAACCCGCCTTACACCCGTTACCCGACTTGCGGTACTTGCGGCTAAATCGGCTTGCTCTTTGGGAATGATGCCCATGAGAAAGACAGACGCATTTTCTGTCACTACCTTAATGCGAAGCGCGCCTATTTCTCTCTTGCCAAGCAGTTGTGTTTTTACTTTTGTCGTAATCCAGGCATCGTTATTGCGTGATCTAAATGTGGTTGGTTTCATGATTTTTAATGCGTTATAAACACGCTTCACTTTGTCGTTGTTTTTGGCAACGTCTGCTGCTCTGGAACGCAGGGTTTCATTGGGCGTTTCTCCGGTTAACAGCACAATCGCATTATAACTCACTACATTAATATGTGATTTTGCTTTTAATTCTTTGTCGGCAGATAATTTACCGGCAATATTATATTCAATCGACTGATCGTCGAAAATAGAGCCAGTGTTGCGTTGGTCCTGCGCTGGCGAGCGCCCACCTACGGCGGCACAGCCCTGCAATATTAACAAACCCGATAATATAAATGGCATTGTCCGCGATTTAGTAGAAAGTTTAATGAGTGTGATGTTAGCCATTTTAGCGGATACTTTACTTATGGACTTGCTAATGGTCTTACGAATGATAGCGTTAGTGCAGGGTGCCTTTGGTATCTTCAATTTTTTCATGAGATTACATCTCCACTGGCTGAAAGGCATCGTCAATCCAATCGAAAACGAATTGATTATCTGACAGTGAAACCGATACTACATCAAAGCGGAAATTATATCTGCTTAGTTTAGCGTGTGTTTGTATAAAATATAGTGCGGTTTTATAAATTTTATTTTGTTTTATTTTAGTAACGCTGTTTGCGCCATCTCCGAAATGATCGTTTTTTCTAAAGCGGACTTCTATAAAGACAATGTCATCATTGTCTTGCATAATAATGTCGATTTCGCCCGTCGGGATTCGATAGTTTCTCGATACAAGTTTTAAACCACGCGCCAATAGATATTCATAAGCGGCGTTTTCTGCCAGTTCCCCGATCGTTTTTTTGTTTCCGTTACGGTGTTTTTGCTCTGGTTTTATTGTTTGTTGTTTGATTCTTTTTTTAAAAATTTCGGTGTACGGCATGGTTTTATTTATACTAATGATACTGATGCTGACTAATTTAAACCGTCCAGAACGGTCGGGATCCCTTTTATAAACCCTAGCCACAGTAAGCGCCTGTGAATACGGTTATTATCATCGAGGTAGAGATTGCCTGTTTCACCTGAAAAATATTCAGATCGATAAGTGACCAGCCGGGTGAGCGAGGGAATGATATTGTAGGCGTCAACGCCCAATGCATAAAGTCTGGTATAACGTTCACTGGCATTGGGCCATAATTTATTTATATTTCTCTTTAATCCGCCTTTTAGGGATACCTCTGAAATAACCCACGGCATGTCGCCAAAAAAGACACCATTCATATCGCGATCCATTTGCGCGTTAATTTTTCCGGTGAATACGTGGGATGTCGCATATACCGGTAAATTTGATGCGTGATGGAACTTGAGCTGCGGTCTGATTTGGCGTGCTTGTCGGGGAAATGCACCGATAAATACAAAATCAATGTCTTGTCGGCGTCGCGGGACGAAAAATGTTTTATGGTTTATTGTTGCCTGTAGCAACGAATGTCGACGTTCACTTTCATCTATATTGAGCACTTTACGAATTGACGTAGAGAAATCGTTTTTTTGCGGATTGTAAGTTTGATATTCAGCGACCGTACCGCCCAGTTGTTCCCATCTGTTTTTAAATGCTTTGTGTACACGTAACCCCCAACTTCCCTGAGGTACGAGTACGATGGCCTTGCTGTAACCGTTTAACCAGGCTCTTTCCGCTACTTGTGCCGCTTCATCTTCGGGCGAAAGACCGAACTGAAACAGATTATTAGGCGGGTTCGTCGTTGTTTCCTCAGAACTGTTGCCACTGTAATTCAACGCAAGCGTTGGTATGTCCAGGTTAGATGATTCTTCAAGTAATCTAACTGAGGGTTTATCCAACGGGCCAATTATAAAGTCTGCACCATCTGAAATTGCATTGTTATATTCGGTCACGAAACTGTCAGCGTCTGAACCTGAATCATAGATCTTTAGTGTGGGCCGGTCTTCTATACGGGTTTGTGCGAAGTAGGCCGCGAGAATTCCGTTTTTTACCGCTAAAGCCGCTTTGGCAAATTTATTTTTACTCGGCAATATTAATGCTATTTGTTTTGGCGCGGTTATTTCAATCGACTCTCTATACAACATATTTGCAACGACATCATTCAGCGCGCTATGTTGTGGATAACTGTTGCGCCATTGCCGAATTTGTTGATTAAGTTGTGACGGTTTCGACTGATATGCTTTTGTGATTCGAGACAGCTCCAGCCAACCACTAAGTGGATCCGGCGGTGGTTCGACAATAAATTGATTAAGTGAAAAATCGGAAAGTCTTGCCAGGGTACTAAGAATTAATAATTGATTTTCCTTTCTTTCATCCTCGGAGGTAATCAGGGATTCTAATTGAATACGTTCTTTTACCGCATCGAGAATATTGTCTGTCATTGAATAGGCATTTGCCTGAGTGCGATGTAGTTCCTTTCTTATGTCGACGGCGGTTGCTCGATTTCTTAACGGGGCCAGAATTCTAAGGGCGAGATCTGGTTTATTATTATTGAGCACCAGTTTTGCAGATAAGAGTGTTTTGCGGATTTGAAATGTTTCATCGAGTGAGTCAACATTTATTTCCTCCAGTAATTGGCTCGCCTGAATAATATAGTGGCCGCTTAACAAGGTATTCACTGCCAACAATTGGTAGTGCTGTCTGTCTGGGTCGCTCGCAGCTGACGCTAAGCGGGTATATATCAATGCAGCATCGAGAAATTTACCGCTTTGTGTATAATCTTTGGCAAGCACCGTCAGTTCTGGCACGTCGATTTCGACAATCGGGCGATTTGTCAGTTCAGCCACGTCTGTTATATCAACTTTTTTTGTGGTGCTACCACAGCCGGTAACAGAGATGAATATAGAAATGAACAGTAAAATAAAAAGAGTATGCATGGCCAATAAAAATTCCAGGAATTCGATTTGTGAAAATAATATGTAGCTTATTTAAACACTATCTTACTATGCGGATAGCGCGATATTAGTCTGTTAGAAGATATTAGTCTGTTTAGAAAAAAATATATGTATAAAGCTATGTTTAAGACGCCAAGGTTTATGAAACTAAGGTTTATGAAGCCAAGATTTGTGAAATCCAATGTTGCATATATGACGCTTTTTTGAGAATAGGATGAATTATAAAGGTATATTGTACGTAGTTGCTACACCGATAGGCAACCTGGGAGACATAACGCCGCGCGCAATTGAGATTCTCAAATCCGTGGACCAGATTGCGGCGGAAGATACACGCCATAGCCAGCCCATGTTGATGCATTTTGGTATTGCGACACGCTGTATTGCCTATCATGACCATATTGAGCGTCAATTAAGTGACGTATTGATTGGTCAAATCGAAGCGGGTCAATCTATGGCACTCATTTCTGATGCCGGCACGCCGCTTAT
>CAZWBV010000084.1:5108-9688 GCA_964632225.1 uncultured Gammaproteobacteria bacterium
ATCAATGATCCAGGCTATCACCTCGTCAAATTGGCCCACCAAAGAGGGATTAAAGTCGTTCCTATCCCCGGCGCTTGTGCTGCTGTCACGGCCTTGTCTGTGTCCGGGCTGCCGTCTGATCGATTTACGTTTGAGGGTTATTTGCCGGTAAAATCATCTGCTCGACAAAAGAAACTGTATTCTCTGATTGAAGAGGCGCGCACACTAATATTTTATGAGGCACCCCATCGGATTGTGGAAACGCTGCTGGATATGCGTGCGCTACTTGGGTCGGCGCGACGCGTTGTGGTTGCCCGGGAATTAACAAAAAAGTATGAGACGGTAAAATCAGGCACATTGGAAAATGTGTGTGAATGGGTGCAGGCTGATAAAAACCAGCAAAAAGGTGAATTTGTGGTTTTGATTCATGGCTATGTCGTGCAGAATAAAAATGAGGAAATTGATAAAGAAACCGATCGCGTGCTGCAAATATTGTTAGATGATTTACCGGTAAAGCAGGCCGCTTCATTAGCCGCCAAAATTACCGGGGTGAAAAAAAATGTGCTTTATAATTACTCAATAAGGAGGAAGTCTGAAAAGTCTGAGAAGCCTGAGTAGTGCCTTGTTAACTTCAAATTGATCGGAATTTGACCGTGCCGTGCTAAAAGCCTGTTATTGTCGACTTTCGCGTCTATATGCCCTTGTTTTCTGTAACCGCCCTGTTTTCGTTAATTTTCTGCTTATACGCAAATAATATATCTATATTTTGTGAATGAAGTCACAGGCCGACTGTTATTTCCTTCGCTTACAGGGTGTTATCTTTCGAGCACAATATGAACTGGAAATACACATTATATGGAAGCTGATTCGAATTCGCGCACTATTTTCGGAATAAGCGACTTCTTATTTTGAGTAGGAAGTAGGAAGCAGCAAGAAGAGAGGTATCAATATGAGTTTTGCAAGCAACAATGTTGTTTCCCTGTACGGAGATACAGATACACAAACATCATTAAATTCTGCACAAGTTGCCAATATTACAGCCGCAGTAAAAAGTATTGCCACAATGCATTTAACGATGCTGTTACGAACAATGTTTGCAGAACTTGACGATACGCTTTTTTCGGTTTGTGATGAGATAGACAATGAAAACAAAAAGGCGTACCACTACGACGAAATTGTTGAATTAAGGTTGAAAAACAAGCAAATTGAAATACTGTTTATAAAACGATTCGAGGAATTATTTAGTCAGTCTTTATTGTTTTCTCCTTTGGATTCTTCTGCTAAAACGGAAGCTGTCTCACGTTCACGTCGTCGCAGAGGTGGATTACAAAATTTTCTTGAGATAGACGAAACTGAGCTGGAGTCTTCCATCATGTTGACTCACTTTGTGGCTAAAGCAAATAAAATGTTTAAAGATAAAATCGATTATATGCAAACTGGGTTTGATTCTCTATTGAAAAGCGTTGCAATAGGGGGGCGCAGTAATCCGGTTTCGCCTGCGCTAATAGGCGATGCGTTTAAAGTTTCGATGGAATCATTGGATAAAAACAGTATACACAAGTCGATTGTTTACGATCATTTTGACCAGGGCGTGATGCAAAAATTGGGCGAAATGTATGATCAAATCAATGCGCTGTTTACAAAAGTGGGCGCAAATTAATCAGAATTTATTGAGCGTTTGTTTAGTTACTTCAAAGATAGATTGACCTGTGGTTGGCCAATAAAAAACATCGTCTCTATAATTTATGCATAACATCTCTCGGTGTTGTGCTTTTATTTGGCCCGAAATTATTGTCATAATTCGAACACATGCGCATTTCCTTTTGATAAAGTTTCTAATGTTGCTCTATTAGTGTTAAAAAAAGTGTTACAAAGCCTTGTACAATGCATTAAGCTTTAACCTAAATAAATCAGTTGGATCGTAACGAGGCCAACCAGGGGTGATTCGTGAAAAAACATTTAAACGTAAATGTTGTTCTTGTAATACTGATATTAGCCATGTTATCTGGATGTGCCGCTATTACTGGTGCACCTTCAACGTCGGTTAATGACAATGAGAAAATTAAAGAGTTGGTTATTATTGATCAACAGGCAGGGGGTGGTGATGTGGCAGAAGCAAATAAACGAGTCCATGTTCACTACACAGGGTGGTTGTATGATGAGTCTGCCGCAGATAATAAGGGTAATAAATTTGATAGCTCTATGATTCGTGGTATCCCTTTTGTTTTTACCCTGGGCAAACGCCAGGTTATCGTTGGTTGGGACAAGGGTGTTGTCGGTATGAAGGAAGGGGGGAAACGCACATTGATTATTCCTTCACATATGGCATACGGGCAACGTGGTTCTGGTAGATCCATTCCACCTAATTCAGTTTTACTCTTTGATATTGAGTTGCTGGAAGTTGGTCCTTAAGAGGAGGGCTTGGCTGAGGGGCCATCGTGCCTCATTTATTTTTATTGCCTTTTGTTGTTCGCGCCGCCGCCAGTGAGTGTTAATATAAAGAAGTCGACTGTGTGTTGCAAATATTGTGTTGCAAATATTCTTAGACGATTTACCTTGATGAACCTTGTCCCTATGTCTACTCCGGACTGATCGGTGCCCTTATTGAGTGTGTTTACATATACCCGTAGCGCCTAAATCTCAATCGCGACGGGTAATACTAATCTGTGACCGATATAAATTAATAATTTTATGAATCAAGTTTTGCTGCAAATGGCAGCGCTTATCGCATGTGGTTCCATATGGCGCTTGCTTCAGCCTGGTGATATAGATTTTGAAACGGTTAGGAAATCGTTATTTAACCTGGTTTATTATCTTTTGTTACCCGCGTTAGTGTTACAGGTGATGTGGAATGCATCCATAGGACTGGATACCGTGCGGATTTCGTTTGTCGCCAGCTTAGGTATTCTTGCGGGTATGCTATTGGGTTATCTGGTTTGTCGTGCGTTAAAGGCTAATAGGGCAATTACGGGCGCATTAATGCTGGCTGCTGCGTTTCCAAATGTGACTTACCTTGGCTTACCCGTATTAGATGCTACGTTAGGTCATTGGTCACGCAGTGTTGCTATTCAGTATGATTTATTTGCTTGCACACCCCTGTTGTTGACCCTGGGTATTTTTGTGGCCAAGCGATATGGTGCTGCGGGCGAGAAAGATTCATTTGCTCATTTGTTTGCAACGCAGCTGACAAGCTTATTTTTACGCAATGCCGCTATGGAAATATTGAAAGTACCGGTTGTGTGGGCAGCCATTGTCGCCGTCGGTCTAAATTTGAGCTCTGTTTCTGCGCCGCGTGTTCTCACTGATATTCTGGATTTGTTAGCAGCGGGCGTTGTTCCCCTGATGTTGATTTCCTTGGGCATGAGTTTGCGATGGAGTAGTCTATGGCTAGATAATCTTCAGTTAATAATGCCGGTGGTTATTATTCAATTATTGTTGGTACCACTGGGTGCCTGGTTTGTCGCTCAAGGGGCGGGTATAGAAAATGAATTATTAATGGCGGTTGTTTTAGAAGCTGCGATGCCCAGTATGGTGGTCGGCCTTATTTTTTGTGATCGTTTTGGTCTGGATGCGTCAATGTACGCAGCCACAGTGACACTGTCAACATTGTTGAGTTTATTTACCTTGCCCCTGTGGTTTAACTGGATGCAGAATAGTTTACATATATTTTATGGCGGTTGAACGATCAAGGTTGCTGCTTATTATTGCATCATTAGATTCTCGTTTTATGCAGGGGCCCACTAAATAGACGCGTATTTGCTCTTGTTATTAGTGCATTTCTTCATTATATTCTACCTAATGTATTCATCGATACTAAGTTGATGGGATACTATTACTATTAATTACTATTAATTACTATTATGAAGTTACAGAGTTAATAGTATATATCATAGAATAATTAAACCAGGAGGGAGTGAACTATGAGTGAAAAGAGTGAAAAGAAAAAAAGTAATGCCGGGTTAGCGTTAGGCGCAATGGTTGTTGGCGTGGCCGCTATACCTGTGACTGCATTTGTAAGTACCTTGCTTGGTCTCGCCATGATGGCAGCCCCTATTTTCATGATTTATCGAGCAAGCTAAGTTTTATCAAGCTAAGTTTTATACAGTGCGGCTTTCTCAGGCCGCACCTATTTCGACTCACGTTTTTACCAAATCCAACCTTATCTTTTATGACATCTTCTTAAGCGCACACTGTTATTTTCATTTCATACAGCGTCGCGTTGAATAAATTTAATAAGCAACAACGTTGGCAGTGCCATTGTAATAAAAAGGCAAATAAAAACAGTGTGTTAGCTATTTTCTAGGTAGCTCAAGCCTAAAGATTTATGCGGATTTGTCGATAACGGACCAAGGGTTCTGTGGGTGTCTATTCCGATAGAATGTTTGCAGTATTTTTGAGTTCATTGCGGATTGTATGGATCTATCTGAAAACAATTCTAACGAGGTATTGCTAAGCACGCCGCAGGTGGCTGCTGCTTCAATCGCCAGAAAGAGAAAAGGTCTTATTCTGGGGTTTGGGGCTGTGCTGTTTTTAATGCTGCTACTGGCTGTTATTGGCCTTATCGGCCTGGGTTCTGTTGAGATCCGCCTGGAACAAATTAT
>CAZWBV010000085.1:0-9666 GCA_964632225.1 uncultured Gammaproteobacteria bacterium
TCACGGCTGTTAGCGATGTATTATAATGTCAGCCTGCCTAGATTTCGCTTCAAGTCTTGAGGTAGCTTTGCCTACAAGGACGTAGGCAAGGGGCGCTAGCAGGACGCGGAAGCTTCGACTGATTTATTTAGGTTTAACACAAAAGTCACTGGCCCATCATTAATCAGTGATATTTTCATATCTGCACCAAATTCGCCAGTCGACACGTTGCCATAACTCGCCACGGCCTGCGCTATAAAATAATTATATAAATATTTGCCTTCCAGGGGCGTAGCAGCACGGGAAAAACTGGGGCGCAAACCTTTGCATGTATCTGCAGCCAGCGTAAATTGGGGTACCAGCAATAATTCACCCTTTATATCCCTCAATGATAAATTCATCTTGTCATGGGTATCTGAAAAAAGACGGTAGTTTAATACGCGATCAAGCAAACGCGCGGCTTGTTCTTCATTGTCTTGCCTTTCAATGCCAAGAAAAACCAGTAACCCTTTTTTGATCTCAGCAATTTTCTTCGCTTCCACAGTCACACTTGCCGAAATAACACGTTGTAACAACGCAATCACGTTAACAATTCCTTCATTTTATGTGTGGCACGCACCAACGCATCAACGATACCGGGCTCCGAAGCAGAATGACCGGCACTGGAAATAATATATAATTCCGACGCTTGCCACGCTTTATTCAAGGCCCAGGCGCTTTCTATCGGACAAACAACATCATATCGACCATGTATAATAAAACCGGGTATACCCTCCATCAGGGAAATATTTTTTAAAATCTGATCCGTTTCCAGAAAGCTGTTATTCACAAAATAATGGCACTCTATTCTTGCCAGGCTTAATGCGGTACGTGGACTACCGAAATGATCAATAACCGATTTACGTTGCTGCAACGTGGCACAACGACCTTCCCACATCGACCAGGCCTTGGCAGCTTGTATGCGGACTAACTCGTTGTCGCCCGTTAAACGACTAAAATAAGCACGCAATAGATCATGTTGTTCAACTTTTGGAATAGGCTGAAGAAAATCTTCCCAATGATCAGGGAAAATACGACTGGCCCCCTCCTGATAAAACCACTGAATTTCTTTTTCACGGCATAAAAAAATACCACGAAGAATTAACCCCAACACGTTATCCGGATGCGTTTGCGCATAAACAAGGCTGAGCGTCGAACCCCAGGAACCGCCAAATAACACCCACTTTTTAATATTGAAAAACGCGCGTATTTTTTCAATATCAGCAACGAGCGCTTGAGTTGTATTATCTTCTAACGATGCATGTGGCGTAGATTTACCACAGCCACGTTGATCAAACAAGATAATACGGTAAATTTCTGGATCAAAAAAGCGGCGGTGGTAAGGCTCGCAACCCGCACCCGGGCCACCGTGAACGAAAAGAACCGGGATACCACTTGAATTACCGCATTCCTCTATGTACAGAGTGTGTACGCGACTGACTTCCAGTTGATGGGCACTGTTCGGCTTTAGAGCTGGATAGAGTTTGTACATTGGGCGTCGCTAATCTTTTACGACTTCTCCCCGAAAACCGATCGCAGCCGCAATACCTGCCAGAAATAATCCCAACAACAGCAATACCGGACCCGCTGGCGCGATAGTCAAAACCCAGGTTTGTTCAAACATAACCAGTAAAAAAAGTGTACCTGAATGCAAAATTGTCCCCAATATAAAAGTCCAGCTAATGGCTTGCTTGAATTTTCTGGAAACAGCAATAAAACAAAGTGCAATTCCAACGACTATATTGAGCAAAGCTTCGAGGTTGCCATGCGCGTGCGGCCCTGCTTTTATCATATTTTTCGGCGCCTCGGCGTTATAAACTTTATTCAGGCTTAACAGGCCACCCGTATTGGTTTTAGCAATATCTTCAGCCACCATCGGCTCCAGATCTTTTTCAAAGTCATCCATTTCAAACTGCTGAATCTCACCGATTATACCTTGTTTCTCAATCACGGCATTTTCAATATCAGGCGTCATGTTAACAACCATAAACGGCCCCAGCGACGCAGTAATCATAAGATACAAAAACCCAAACACGACATTTTTTTTACCTATCATGACAAGCCCTCTCTTTGCGTGGAATCACTTAGTTTTAACACAGATCAATCTTCGGCTAGCCATTTGCAGCCCGCGCAGATCGTTTTCTTTCATTTTCCTTCAATTCCTTTTTCCTGACCCTAATAAACCCAGGCGTCACTTCAACTAATTCATCTTCGTCTATAAATTCAAGTGCCTGTTCGAGGGACATTTTTATCGGTGGCGTAAGCAACAAATTTTCATCAGTTCCAGCAGCGCGAATATTGGTAAGCTGCTTTGCTTTTAGTGGATTAACGACAAGATCATTGTTGCGGGAATGTATACCAATAACACTGCCTTCATACACTTCATCACCGTGACCAACAAAAAGTCGCCCACGCTCCTGCAAATTAAACAGCGCATAGGACAAACATTTCCCCATTCCATTTGAAACTAATACACCGTTTGTTCGTTTTGCCAGGTTACCCATTTTAACCGGACCGTAATGATCAAACACCTTGTACATTAAACCTGTTCCAGACGTTGCTGTCATAAATTCTGTGCGAAAACCAATCAATCCGCGCGCCGGTATGATGTAATCAATGCGCACCCGGCCTTTTCCATCAGGCACCATATTTTGCAAAGCACCACCGCGCGCGCCTAATTTCTCCATCACGCCGCCCTGATGTTGCTCTTCTATATCGACCGTAAGTTGCTCATAAGGCTCGTGACGCTCGCCTTTCACTTCTTTTACAATTACTTCGGGACGCGAAACACCCAGCTCGTAACCTTCACGCCGCATTGTTTCAATTAGCACAGACAAGTGAAGCTCACCGCGACCAGACACCTTAAACTTATCCGGGTCTTCGGTGTTTTCAACTCGTAGCGCAACATTATGAATTAATTCCTGCTCCAGACGTTCACGAATCTGCCTTGAGGTCAGATACTTTCCATCACGGCCGGAAAAAGGAGATTTATTTACCTGAAACGTCATGGTGACGGTAGGTTCATCGACGGCTACCGCAGGCAGTGCCGCGACTTCGCTGGGATCACACAAGGTCTCCGATATCTTTAATTTGTCGATCCCGGTAATCGCAACAATATCACCAGCAGAGGCCTCTGCAATCTCACTCCGTTGTATTCCCATAAAACCAAGTAATTGCAAAATTCGTCCAGTCCTTTTGTTACCGTCTCTATCAACGACCACGACAGACAAATTGGTTTTCGCTTTACCGCGACTTATTTTACCGATACCAATTACACCGACATACGTATTATAGTCCAGAGCTGTAATTTGCATCTGGAATGGTCCATGCAAATTTACATTGGGTGGATCTACCTTATCGACTATTGTTTGAAACAAGGGTTCCATATCCGCAGCATGATCAATGTCTTTCATCTCCAGACTAGCAAAACCTTTTAATGCGGAAGCATAAATAATCGGAAAATCAAGCTGCTCATCGGTTGCACCCAGCCGGTCGAATAAATCAAATGTCTGATCAACCACCCAATCTGGCCTGGCACTCGGGCGATCTACTTTGTTTACAACAACAATCGGCTTAAGACCTAACTCAAACGCTTTTTGGGTCACAAAACGCGTTTGCGGCATGGGACCATCTACAGCATCAACCAGTAATAAAACACAATCCACCATCGACAAAATACGCTCGACTTCTCCACCAAAATCGGCGTGGCCGGGCGTATCGACGATATTTATTCGATAGTCTTTCCACCTCACTGCCGTGTTTTTGGACGTAATAGTGATTCCCCGTTCTTTTTCCTGGTCATTCGAATCCAGAATACGCTCAACACCCACCTGATCACGCTCTGCTATCGTGCCAGATTGACGTAACAATTGGTCAACCAACGTCGTTTTCCCATGATCGACGTGCGCAATGATGGCAATATTTCTTAATTTCTCTATCACTTTTCTGCTTCCCACTTTTATTTAAAATAATACTTTAACCTAAATAAATCAGTTGGATCGTAGCAAGGGCGATTAGGTGCTGAAGATAAAGTATTTTCACCACATTAGTCGCCCTCGCTACGATCAAATTGATTTACTAAAAGCTTAAACTAAAAAAAGCCGCCGCCTATAAATAGGCGACGGCTTTACTACTTATAATAACTATAGTCTAACTTATAATGAGTCTAACTTATAATGGTTTCAACTCTCTTTCTTTCTTGGTTGCTTTAACAAAACCATAGCTCACATAGATATCCTGCGCCGCGTCGGATTTCAAGTAGGCCAGGAAGCGATCTGCATTTTTTGCGTTACGCGCTACTGTCAACGCGCCAATGGCATAACTGACTTTGTCTTGTTTGTTGTAAGGTGCAGGAATTGCAACACCGTCAATGCCACGTCCTTCCTTCTTTGCATGCACCACTTCAGTTGTCCAAACAATACCAACGTCCGCTTTGCCGTCTTCAATTCGTTGCGGTGTTTCACGATGATGGCGTGCAGTAAACCAGGTTTTACCCTCTACCGCCCAGCAGCTTTTGCAGATTTTACCACCAGTTACTTTTTTGTGAAGACCCAGGTCTTTTAACATTTCAGAACCATAAAACTTGAAAATACCTTCAGTTTTAGGGTTTGGGTGAGATTGTACCAGATCATCACGGCCTAAGTCTTTAGGGCCTTTAATGCCTTTCGGGTTGCCTTTTTTAACCATTAATTCCAGCTTGTTATGCGTATAAACCATGTATTTCGCCATCTTGCCTTTTTCTTTTAACTTCTTCAGGTGCTTCAAATTTACACTGGCATAAATATCAGGTTCCATTGATGTTTTTTGACCTTCGATCATACCCTGTTTTAGTAATTGCCCTTTCAAAATTTGTCCAGGCGGAATGGTTTCAACATAGACAGTTTTAATATCCGTATTTTTCTTCTGAAAATCTTTGATGAGTTCTTCCATAACCATAAATTGATTGCCGGCAAGATACATTACAAGTTCAGAGGTATATGAATCCCCTATTTTTCCAGTATCAATTTTTCCACCAACGTGGAAAGTACGATAATCGTTCTCGTGGCCTGCGTCTTTTCCAGCAGATACAGGGTTAATTATCACAAGAGGCGCAAATGCGACGGCCATCAGGGTCGTTAATAGACGATGTTTGGTTTTCATTGTTATCTCCTTCCTTCACAAAAGTATTTGAAATAAAAGCTGGTTGGGCACAAATTACTGGCTTGATTTTGTTCGGTTTTCTATTATAGATTTGTTATAAGCGAGTCGGCATCCCTATTAACTATCACTAATACCCGTTCACATCTTCCTGATGAATAATCATGACTATCATGTATTTATGCTTTAAAATCAAACTAAAATAAAATGATCTGCCAATAAAATTACTTTGTGGCAACCGGAAAAATGAAGTGAATTCAAATAGATAGGAAAACAACCCCCCCATGCATTATGTTAAAATATGTTAAAGACGGGCTTGGTTAATATTATATTTAATATTACCTGTTTAGAATTATTTTATTGGTCATCAATTGAATATCCCAGGTTTGGGGCCAACCAGGTCTCTGCGTCCGTTATTGAAATCGATTTGCGTTGCGCATAGTCCTCAACCTGGTCTCGATTAATTTTACCCACCGCGAAATACTTGGCGTCAGGATGAGAAAAATAATAGCCACTCACCGCCGCGGTTGGAAACATGGCAAAACTCTCGGTAAGACGGACTTGCGTATGCCTTGTGGCCTCGATTAAGCTAAATAGACCTTGCTTTTCTGTATGGTCTGGACAAGCCGGGTAACCCGGTGCCGGTCGAATACCGAGGTAACCCTCTTTAATCAGCTCGCTGTTTGATAATGCCTCTTTTTGTGAATATGCCCACGCTTCCTTCCTGACTAATTCATGCAAACGTTCGGCAAACGCCTCGGCTAACCGGTCAGCCAACGCTTTGGCTAAAATTGCGCTGTAATCATCATGATTTTTTTCATACCCAGACACCAACTCATCGACACCTAACCCCGTCGTAACCAAAAATGCACCTACATAATCTTTGCGACCCGATCGCTTGGGCGCGACAAAATCAGCCAATGCGATATTAGGTCGCCCGGGTGGTTTTTCGGTCTGTTGCCTTAATGTGTGGATGACCAATTTGACTGATGAGCGCTTTTCATCTGTGTAAACCTCAATGTCGTCACCGATACTGTTAGCTGGGAACAAACCGAAGACACCCTCAGCCCGAAACAATTTCTCATCAATAATTTTCTTTAACATCAATTGCGCGTCATCGAAAAGTGATTGTGCCTCTTTACCAACAACCCGGTCTGTTAATATTTTTGGGTAGCTCCCTGCCAATTCCCAAGCGCGAAAAAACGGCGTCCAATCGATATAATTCACCAACGCCTGCAATCGAAAATCACTTAATACCGTTAACCCAAGTTTATTTGGCAACGACGGCGTGTAATCATCCCAATTAATAGAAAATTTATTGTCACGCGCCGCTTCAATCGTTAGCCACTGTACCCTGGCTTGCTTACCTGCATGTCGTTCACGTACAACTTCATACTCCGATTTTAACTTATTGACATACTCATCCCGCAATTCATCGCTCAACAAACTGGATGTGACGCCAACTGCACGAGAAGCATCTTTCACATAAACCGAAACACCATCATAATGGGGTTCGATTTTTACGGCAGTATGTACTCGCGATGTGGTTGCCCCACCAATTAACAACGGCACCTTGATATCAGCGCGTTGCATTTCTTTAGCAAAATGTGTCATTTCCTCCAGCGAGGGCGTAATCAAGCCGCTTAAACCAATAATATCGACTTGTTCCTTTTTCGCCGCCTCAAGAATTTTCGGCGTCGGCACCATCACGCCCAAATCTATAACGTCATAATTGTTACAGCCCAACACAACACCGACTATATTTTTTCCTATATCATGTACATCGCCTTTTACGGTCGCAAGTAAAATTTTCCCTTTACTGCTGCTGCCTTGCAGTCCGCTTTTGTCGGCTTCTATAAATGGGTTTAGATAAGCGACGGCTTTTTTCATTACCCGCGCACTTTTGACCACTTGCGGTAGAAACATTTTCCCAGCACCAAACAAATCGCCAACCACATTCATACCATCCATCAGAGGGCCTTCGATAACATGCAAGGGCCTTTCAAATTGCGTCCGCGCTTCTTCGGTATCTTGCTCGATGTACTCAGAAATACCATTAACCAACGCATGGGAGAGTCGTTCATTAGCGGGCAATTCCCGCCACGCTAGATCCTGCCCCTTAGCCTGAGCATTATCTCCCTTGTAGGTATCAGCCAACTCCAGCAAACGGTCCGTCGCGTCCTCTGAATTATTCATAACAACATCTTCAACATGCAGCCTTAGCTGCTCTGGCACTTCTGCATATACCTGCAATTGCCCGGCATTGACGATCCCCATGTCCATGCCTGCTTGAACCGCGTGGTAAAGAAATACAGCATGTATCGCTTCACGTACGGTGTTATTTCCACGAAATGAAAACGACACATTACTCACTCCACCACTTATTAATGCGTGCGGCAATGTTTTCTTTATTTCTCGTGTTGCTTCGATAAAATCGACTGCATAATTATTATGTTCTTCTATACCGGTTGCAATGGCGAAAATATTCGGGTCAAAAATAATGTCTTGCGGCGGAAATCCCACTTCATTTATCAGCAGATTATAGGCACGTGCGCAGATTTCTATTTTTCGTTGCTTGGTATCGGCCTGACCTGTCTCATCAAATGCCATTACAATGACAGCCATACCATAACGCCGCACCAGGCGAGCTTGCCGTAGAAATTCCTGCTCACCCTCTTTCATACTAATAGAGTTAACTATACCTTTACCTTGTATACACTTTAGTCCTGCTTCAATAACTGACCACTTGGATGAATCCACCATCACCGGCACTTTGCAAATATCGGGCTCAGTCGCAACAATTTTTAAAAATTCTTCCATCGCCTCCTCTGAATCAAGCATCGCTTCATCCATATTTACATCGATTACCTGAGCGCCGTTATTCACCTGTTCTAATGCAACATTAATGGCGGTTTCAAAATCCCCTTCAACAACCAGCCGCTTGAATCGCGCTGAACCCGTTACATTTGTACGCTCACCCACATTGACAAACAAACTTTCCGCACCGATGTTCAGCGGCTCCAACCCACTCAACCGGCACTTGATTTCCAGGCTTGGCACCAATCGCGGCGGCAGACCGCTAACCGCATCGGCAATCGCCTTTATATGTGAAGGCGTTGTTCCGCAACAGCCGCCAACGATATTCAGAAAACCACTATTTGCCCACTCCTTTATGTGTTGTGCCATAAATTCAGGTGCCTGGTCATAACCGCCAAATTCATTAGGTAACCCTGCATTAGGATGCGCGCTAACAAGCGTATCGGCGACTGCCGATAACTCACTGACATGTTCCCGCAGTTCTTCTACGCCTAAAGCACAATTCAGTCCAACACTGATGGGGTTAACGTGAGACACGGAATTCCAGAACGCTTCCGGTGTTTGACCCGAAAGGGTACGGCCACTGGCATCTGTAATCGTCACGGAAACCATGACAGGGACGCGCAGTTGATGTTGTTCAAAGTATTGCTCAACAGCAAATATTGCCGCTTTTGCATTTAACGTATCAAATATTGTTTCCACCATGAGAAAATCAACACCGCCATCAAGCAGGCCCTTCATTGCGTCAGTATAGGCGTCGACGAGTTCATCAAAGCTGATATTTCGAAACGCAGGATTATTTACATCAGGCGAAATTGAGGCGGTACGGTTAGTCGGACCTAAAATACCGGCGACAAAACGCGGGCGTTCCGGTGTTTTGACAGAGTATTCGTTAGCCACTTTTACCGCCAGTTGAGCAGAAGCATAATTAAGCTCATACACAATGTCTTCTAACTGATAGTCAGCCTGTGAAATACTTGTCGCATTAAATGTATTCGTTTCAAGAATATCCGCACCGGCATCCAGAAATGAGGCATGAATTGCGGCAATAATATCCGGCTTGATAATTGACAGTAAATCGTTGTTACCTTTTAAATCACAACCATGATGAATAAAACGCTCACCCCGGTAATCCTGTTCTTCAAGCTGGTAACTCTGGATCATGGTGCCCATCGCACCATCCAGAACAAGAATTCTTTCGTTCAGGTGTTGTCGAAACAAAGCAATACGGTCTACGATTTCATTCATGAGAGCATATATGGAATATCAGCCGAAATAATGAGAGAACAAACAATTTATACAAGAATTCACACCAACAGGCCGGGTAGTATACTTTTAAAATCAAGCAAACCCAACTATTGATTTTTCTTTATTTAAACTATACCCGTCGCGTTTGAGATTTAGGTGTAAATGTGCGTCATATTTATTTTCTGGCAAGGCGAAATGACGAGTAATAGTCACTCTATTGCGAGGAATTTCAACGCAGCCAGAGAATAAAGAGGACGTGCAGTTACACCTAAATCTCAATCGCGACAGGTATATACCCGTGGCGTTTAAACAGGTTGTCACCCGATCTAACATTGCTCCCAAGGTAGCTCGTGATAGCGCCAACCACCGATGGAGCTTCTGTGGTGATTTTCATCCATATCGCCTTCAAAGCCTTCCAATACATTATATACGTCGGAGAACCCTTCC
>CAZWBV010000086.1:0-9664 GCA_964632225.1 uncultured Gammaproteobacteria bacterium
CATCCACAACGGAGTTCATCCCCCCTATATGGTCGCTGTCACCGTGGCTAATTATTAGCATGTCGATGACATCGATGCCGTTGTGGCGTAAGAATGGCACAATTACTGCGCTGCCGGTGTTAAACCGGTCACTAAATCTTGGTCCCGTATCATAAACGAGAACGTGGTGACGCGTTTGTACTACCGCCGATAGACCCTGGCCAACATCAAGTAATGTAAACAAAAAATCCCCCTCCTCCGGCAAACTGGGCTTAACAAGGAACATCGGCAACAGCCCCAACGCACCCAACCATCGCGCTGGCACACCGTGCGGCATAAGCAACCAAAGTATCGCCACCAGTCCCGGTATAATTGTCCATCCGGCAGGGCTGTGCTGTTGCCAGTTTGCGAACGGGATATTCGCCAATCTATTAAGGACCACCCAGAGAAGATCAAATGAACCTGCCGCTAAATTTAAAAGCAATGCGCCGACATCGTCGGAAACAAACACTGCCACGCTCGCTGTTAATGTCAACGGCACGGTAATAACACTCACCCAGGGAACCGCAACCAAATTTGCCAACGGTGAAATCAACGATATTTTCTGAAAAAAAAGTAATGTCAGTGGCAATAACCCAATAGCCACGACCCACTGAACCCGCCCCCATTTCCACCAGGCATTTTTTTGGTATAAACGTGCCGACATCCCAAATAAAATAATTGCGACGGCGCTAAATGAAAGCCAAAATCCAGTATCCAATACAGAAAAAGGGTCGATGATCAGTATGGCCACTAACGCAACCGCTAATACAACACTCGGTCTAAGTTGGTATTGCAAAAAAATGGATAACATCACTAATGCAACCATCACCAATGCGCGCTGTGTCGGAATGGAAAACCCGGCAAGCATCGCATAAAATGCCGCCGCTAAAAGTGCAAATATAGCGGCGAATTTGCTTGCTGGCAGGATTAAACACGCACGGGACAATACACCCAGGCCGTGAACTGAGCCGATTAAACGCCAACCCCACTTCATAATGAAAAATACACATCCGGCAACAAGCCCGATATGTAATCCGGAAATCGCCATCAAATGATTTGTACCTGTACGCGTGAGCACGTTCCACTGTACTGGTGTTATATCCTGTTTGTCACCGATAGCCAGTGCTTTTATAAGACCCTTGCTCGGGTGAGACATCAATAGGGTCGATATTTTTCCAGATAATCGTTGCCTGAACCAGTCAATAAACGACGCCTGCTCGATACTGGAAAGTCGCTTATTTATATCATCCGTGATATCTGCATAAAATTTTTTATTTTTTGTAGAAAGTTCTTTTTTAATATAACCCGTCGCATGGATACCTTTTTGAAATAGCCAGCCCTCATAGTCAAAACCACCCGGATTCATAAACCCGTGTGGTTGTTTTAGTTTAACGAGGAAACGCCAGCGCTCACCCAAATTGACATCTTGAAATCCACTGTACCAACTCAATTGTACACGCCCTGCCGGTTTAATCTGTTGACCTTGATAGCGTAAAGATTGAATTTCAAATTGAAATTTGCGTTTGTGCTCATTAACCGTCGGCAGTGAAACAACCACGCCTTGCACCAGCAAGCTCTCGCCTTGCAAATCGGCCGTTATGCCCCCCGAATCGAAAAACAGATTGGCCCTAAACAACGCCCACAGCAATCCAGCCATGCAATATAATAAAGATATGACCGATAAAGCCTGTGGTGACGATTGACGACCTGTATAATAAACAATCGGAATAATAATCCCGAGTACCGCCGCCCATTGGCTATCCGGAAGAAAAGGAAATCGCAGAAAAAGAATAATTCCAACTAAAAATGCAATGGCGAATAGGCGCATTATTATTAAACCGTTTTTGACACAAAATGATAGAAATAGACATAATTAACCCGTATAAAGGTCGCATAATTTTTGATACATATAACTTACAGTAATGCCCAAAAGACTCATAAAACGATATTTACCTGATCAAAATACAATACGAACCCATAAAAACTTGCGTTGGTTAGGTAAACTGCTGGAAGACCCGAATCTTCTGCATTTAAATAAGTACTCGGTGTCCGGGGCGGTCAGCGTTGGAATATTTGTCGCGCTCATACCCGCGCCATTTCAAATGGTGCTCGCGGCAGTGATGGCACTGATAATCAGGGCGAATTTACCTATATCGGTGGTATTAGTGTGGATAAGTAATCCAATTACAATGCCGCCTATTTTCTACTTCACTTATTTAGTGGGCGCACAGATATTGCAGGTGCCGCTACCTGATATCGAATTTGAGTTTACGACAGAATGGCTTATGCAAGAATTTGGTGCAATCTGGCAACCATTGTTGTTCGGGTCGTTGCTGGTTGGGCTAATCTGCGCGGTCGCTGGAAATGTTATCGTCAGAATTTTCTGGCGCATGCATGTTATCAAAAACTGGAAATTACGTAAGGAAAGAAAACAAAAAAAACGAATGGAACGCGAAAATGCCCAAGCCAATAAGAACAATACTAAAAACAATGCCCAGAACATTGCTCAGAGCGTCAAGAAAACCGATAATTTTTAACCAGCCGTTATCAGTACACCATCTTCAATCGTTAATATCCGGTCCATACGCGCTGCCAATGTTTGATCATGTGTCACGACAACAAAACTGGTACCTAACTCCTTGTGTAACTCTAACATCAATTTGTAAACGCGCTCTGCTGTTTTATGGTCGAGGTTACCAGTCGGTTCATCGGCTAAAATACAATGCGGGTTTGTCACCAATGCCCTGGCAACGGCGGTACGTTGTCGTTCACCACCGGATAACTCACTGGGTTTATGTCCCAATCGTTGACTCAATTCAACTCGACCCAACACATCGGCTGCTTTTTTACTCGCTTCATTGACAGACATACCACGGATCAACAATGGCATGCAGACATTTTCCAATGCGGTAAATTCCGGTAACAAGTGATGGAACTGATAAACAAACCCCAGGACTTTGTTGCGTATCATACCACGCTCTGCTTCACCCATAGTGGAAAATGCCCGACCATTGACTTCAACTGTGCCACTACTGGGTAAATCAAGCCCGCCCAGCAAATGTAACAACGTCGATTTTCCAGAACCTGAACTACCTACCACCGCCACACGTTCACCGGGACTGATTTCCAGACTAATATTCTTTAATACATTGACGTTCAAACCATCTTCATCAAACGTTTTCGTCAACGCGTTACATTTCAGTACGGGCACTGAGGATGGCGTAGGACTACTCATACCGCAACGCCTCTGCCGGTTGTGTTTTAGACGCACGCCAGGCGGGATAGATAGTAGCAAATAAGCTTAATAAAAATGAAACAGTACTAATAACGATAACATCATCCCAATGTAAATCGGATGGAAAATCACTGATGTAATATACATCACCCGGTAAAAATTTTGTATCGAACAGGCGTTCAATAAAAGGAACGACCGTATCAACATTCAACGCCAGTGCAACCCCGCCCGCCATACCCATTAGCGTCCCCAGCGTACCAATCACCGTTCCCTGGATCATAAAAATACCCATCACACTTTTTGGCGACGCTCCCAAGGTACGTAATATCGCAATTTCAGTGAGTTTGTCTGTCACTAACATTACGATCGTTGACACAATATTAAATGCGGCAACTGCCACGATGAGCATCAGAATCAAAAACATCATGCGTTTTTCAATTTTCAACGCCCGGAAAAAATTTGCGTGCTGCCGTGTCCAGTCACTGATCAGGTATTCCCCAGGCAAATCTTTTACTAAATCACGTGCGACATAGGGCGCATCAAAAATATCGACTAATTTTAAGCGTACACCTGATACTGCGTCGCCCATGCGAAACAAACGCGCGGCATCATCGATATGTAATAGCGCCAATGCATTATCGTATTCGTACATACCCACTTCAAAAATACCCACCACAGTAAAACGTTTTAATCGTGGCAGAATACCCGCGGGTGTGATATTAGCTTGCGGCGCGACCAAAGTAACTTTATCTCCTCGCAAAACACCCAGGAAACGCGCCAAATCTTTACCCAGAATGATGCCAAATTCACCCGCTTTCAAATCATCAATGCGGCCAAACAACATTTTGTCGCCTACATCCGAGACATCCGATTCTTTTTCGGGTGATATGCCGCGGATCAATGTGCCCTTTACTTGCTGACCCGTGGTCAACATGCCCTCTGCCTTGATATACGGTGCAACACCTAATACGTCTTCTCGTTTTAGCGCAATATCTGCTAACTCTTTCCAATTATACAATTTTCCATCATAGCCAAGGACCATTGCGTGCGACGCCATACCCAGAATACGTTCACGCAACTCTTTTTCAAAGCCATTCATGACCGATAACACGGTAATGAGCGCAGTAACACCCAATGCGATACCCATCATGGAAATCAGGGAAATAACTGAAATAAAATGATTACGGCGTTTAGCGCGGGTATAGCGCAAGCCAATAAAAAGCGATAAAGGTCTAAACATGAGATAAGTCAGCGAACAAAAAATATACACACCACAAGAAGTCTGGCATGGTAACATGAAAATCGGCAACACACACGTACCCTGCCCACTTTCCACTTTGTGACTATGTCTTTTGTTGCTATGTCTTGTGATTATGTCTTGTGACTATGATCTGGCTGTTGTGCCTGCGCTGCCTGCTGGTTTACCTCAATCGATTTTTGAATTATACCTGCGAGGTCATTGTTGCTAACCTGAAGTGACACTGCCTGGTTCATATTTTGTTGCATAAATTGAAGAAGGTGAGGATGCATCGCAATGGCCGCATCGAGATCTGGGTTGGTTCCCGGCACATAGGCACCGACACTGATTAAATCCCGGTTTTGTTGATAGAGTGAATATTGTTGTTTAAAGTGTCGTGCGGCAATCTGTTGGTCTTCAGATGTAATATTAGTCATCACTCGACTAATTGATGCCTCAATATCAATAGAAGGATAAATACCGCCTTCCGCCAGTTGTCTGGACAAGACAATATGGCCATCAAGTATTGCACGTGAGGCGTCAGCTATCGGGTCTTGTTGGTCATCGCCTTCTGTTAATACGGTATAAAATGCAGTAATCGAACCGCCTTTATCACCCGTCCCTGCACGTTCTACCAGTTGTGGCATTCTGGCAAAAACAGAGGGTGGATAACCCTTTGTTACCGGTGGTTCACCAATCGCCAGGGCCACTTCGCGTTGTGCTTGTGCATAGCGAGTCAATGAATCCATCAACAGCAATACGTTCATGCCCTGATCACGAAAGTATTCGGCGATACTGGTTGCCATTGCGGCACCGTGTAAACGCATGACGGGCGGATTATCCGCCGGGGCTGCAACGACTACAGCACGCGCCATACCTTCTGCTCCAAGATTGTTTTCTATAAATTCTTTTACTTCACGACCGCGTTCACCGATCAAACCGACGACGACAACATCCGCATTAGTATATTTAGTCATCATACCCAGCAACACACTCTTACCCACACCACTACCGGCGAACAAACCCAATCTTTGTCCACGGCCCACGCTGAACAGTGTGTTTATTGTGCGAATACCAACATCAAGTTGTTCACTGATGGGGGGGCGTAAAAGTGGATTGATCTGACGACCCATCAACGGCATTCGTGCCGTCGTGTGCAATGGCCCTGCGCCGTCGAGTGGACGGCCAGCGCCGTCAATCACCCTGCCTAACAATGACTCGCCCACGGCGGCTTCATATACCTTGCCTGTCGGAATCACGCGTGAATTAGGTACAATACCGCGAATATCAGCCGTCGGCATTAGAAATAACCTGTTTTCGGAAAAACCAACAACCTCGGCTTCAATAAATGAACCACTAGACACTTCGACATTGCACAGCTCACCAATGGCGGCTTTGCAGCCGATAGTTTCCAGTGTCAAACCCACCATTCGGGTAAGCTGTCCTTCAACAACAAGCGAGGCTGTTGCCGACAAGTTGTCATGATGAAGCGCTAGCTTTTCTGCCCAATGTTTATTGCGATTTGCGTTAGGAGGCGGATTTATCTTGTTCACGCTCACCCCCTAGAATTTGCGCACATATTGCAGCAAGCCTGTTTTCAATCGTCGCATCTATCCGCGACGTATCCGTCGTTACCCTGCAGCCGCCACGCATTAATCCAGGGTCTTCGATCAACGACCAGGGTTGATTTTCCTTGCTTCCAGTTGTCAGTTGATTGACCAGTGAAGCGTCTTCCGGATGCAGCGCTATTTTGATATTACGCGACGCGCCAGGCAGTGCTTCCAGTGCCTCGCGTATAACCGCCATTATTTGCCCAGGGTCTATTTTGATCTCACGCCGGATAATCTGCTGTGCGATTGCAACAGCCAGCGTCACTAATTCTTGTTCCACCTGTTGATCCAATTCATCAAAGGGGTCATTGAGAGTACACAGCAGTTGTTCAAGATGCCGCACAGTTTGCCGCTGCTTAGCCACCACTTTAGCGGCTTCCGCCATTCCGTTTTGATAACCTTTTTCATAACCCTCATCCTGTTTTTGTCGATCCAGACGAGCACGTAAATTTTCTGAAACGCTACCACTTTCGCCTGTTCCCCGATTAACGATATGCGTACCTTGTACAGCAGGTATTGCCCATGTGCTGTAGTCATTCTCACCCTGTTTAATGATTTTAGACATATTCTTCTGCACTCGATCCGCCGAGCATGATATCACCCGCTTCTGCCATGCGACGCGCGATAACTAATATTTCCTTTTGAGCGCCTTCCACTTCGCTGAGCTTGACCGGCCCTTTTGCCTCCAGATCTTCGCGCAGCATTTCCCCTGCACGCTTAGACATATTTTTAAAGAATTTTTCCTGCAATCTTTCATCAGAGCCTTTTAACGCCAAAATAAGCGCATCAGATGAGACTTCGCGTAACAACGTTTGTATGCCGCGATCATCCAGGTCGGCGAGGTTATCAAAAACAAACATTAAATCCTGAATCTTTTCGCCAAGATCGGTGTCCACCTCTTTCAGGTTTTCCATAATTCCCGCTTCAACCGAGCTATCCATTGTATTCAGAATATTGGCGGCAGATTTTATACCGCCGACGCTGGCTGATTTTATATTGGTTTGTCCTTCAAAATGCTTTTCCATAATGCTATTTAATTCACTTAACGCATTGGGCATAATGCCATCCAGCGTGGCAATGCGCATAATCACATCCACGCGTGTTTTGTCTGGCAATAGCACCAACACTTCTGCTGCCTGATCAGCGTCGAGATAAGCTAAAACGATGGCGATAATTTGCGGATGTTCAAGGCGAATAAGTTCTGAAACAGCACGCGGATCCATCCACTTCAAGGTCTCCAGTCCTTTGGTGTTGCCACCTAATAGTATTCTATCGATGACTTTGCCCGCTTTATTTTCACCTAACGCAGACACCAGCATATTACGAATATAATCGTCTTTACCCAGGCCAATGGAAGTATGTTTTTCAGCGGTTCTTAAAAAATCTGTTACGACGTTATCAACCTGATCTTTTGAAATATTATTTACTTCGGACATGGCTATGCCCACTTTTTGGACTTCTTTGGGGTCCATATGCCGTAAAATTTCAGCGGCTATTTTTTCACCCAGACTCAACAACAATATAGCGGCACGTTCTACACCATTCATTTCAACACCAACCACTCTTCGATTGGCATATGCTGATTGAATACCTATTCATTTGCGACCCAGGTTTTGACAACTTGCGCCACCAGTTTCGGATCTTGTTCCGCCGCTGCCTGTACAACCTGTAAAGTGTCATCTGCAGGCGCCGCTAATTGGGGTGTTGTAGACGCATCCGCCGCCGCACCTGCAGCGGCACTGGCTGCGGTAAACTGTTGTCTTGGCCCCTGCTTTCCGATTTGCGCCAGTGAGCGCATAACAGGCCGCAGTACACCAAATAACAATACCAGTCCCAAAACGCCGCCAATCGCATTTTTTACAATATCGAGAAACCAGCCTTGTTTCCAAATCTCCTGCTCTGGTAAGGGCTCAGGTTCAATAGCGATCGAAAAAGCAGCGTTAATAATATTGATGCTATCACCGCGCTGTAAATTATAACCAACAGCTTGTTTGATCAGCTGGGAAAAACGGGCAATCTCCTCGGGAGAATAAGCTGTCTTTGTCACGATCCCGGTGCTGCTCATCAGTTTTTTATCGTCAATGACAACCGCAACCGACAAACGTTTGATTCTGCCCATGCTTAATCTTGTATGGCTGATGGTTTTGTCCAATTCATAATTTTGTGTTTTTCGACTCCGGCTGTTCGATGGTCGGGCAGCAAACGGAGATGAATTTGCGTTATTCGCTGCGTCTTGTTCTGCAATGTCTGTCTCAGGTTGGTTTGACGCCGCACCCGGCACGCCGCTTGCGGTTGAATTTGTGGATTTTTCTTCTACTACTTGCTCACTGCGTAGCGCAGGTGTGTCTGAATTATACGATTCTTGTGTCTGCTCGCTAAAAGTAAAATCAACATCTGCCGTTACCTGTGCGCTCACCGCGCCTGGGCCAACAATCGGCGTTAAAATTCCCTCGATGCGTTCAATATAATTTTTCTCCAGTTTACGTGCGTAATTTAACTGGGACGCAGACATTGCCATGTTACGGGAATTACCTTTTGTCGTTAACAAGCGGCCATTTTGATCAACAACAGTCACATTACCTGCTATCAAATTGGGCACACTGGACGAAACAATATGCGCTATCGCCATGACTTGCTCTTCTTCCAGTATACGGCCAGAATAAAGACTGATCAGCACAGACGCACTGGGTTTCTTTTTATTGCGCAGGAATGCCGATTGTTTTGGTATTGCAAGATGAACCCGTGCAGTTTGAACATTTTTCAACGCCATTATCGATCGAGAAAGCTCAACTTCCAACGACCTCTGGTAACGGGCTGTTTCCATAAATTGACTAACACCAAACCCCTGATCTTGATTGAGGCCCTCAAAACCAATGGCGGTGCCCTGGGGTAAACCTTGCGCCGCAAGCCGCATGCGGATATCATGCACGTCCGACGATGGAACAAGTATTGCACTCGTTCCACCAAGTTGATACCGTACGGAACTTTTTTGCAAAGCATCGATGACTAATCCTGCATCCTTTTCAGAAAGTTCACTGTATAACATGGTCATATTTGGCGTGGATGACCACATTACAATATAGACACCGGCTGCGACACTTGCAGCTAATGCAATGAGTAAACCTAGCTGACGCAATGCGTTCAGATTTGAAAAACCATCAAATTGTGTTACTAAAGATTTTTGCTCTGCAGCGGCCATATATTTAAACCTGATGTAAAAGCGATGCTAAAATTTGGGTCAGACCTTGGGTCAGACCTTAAGTTAAACCTTAAGTTAAATACCTGTACAACTAAACCTGCATTGACATTATTTCCTGATAGGCAGAGACCATCTTGTTACGAACTTGTAACATCGCCTGAAATGAAACACTGGCTTTCTGACTCGCAATCATCACTTGCTCCAGACTAACGCGGGTGTCACCGCTGTCCAGGGCAGTACCGAGTGCCCGTGATGCCTTTTGATTTTCATTAACAGCATCAACAGACTGTTTTAACAATGCGGAAAACTCCGTCGTTGTTTGGCTCTGCGTATTTGCAACACCTGCCACTGCGCCAACATCA
>CAZWBV010000087.1:0-3889 GCA_964632225.1 uncultured Gammaproteobacteria bacterium
ATTTATGTGTCATTTTTTTCTATATTACTTGACCTAAATAGAGAAACTGCAGTATATGGGAAGGTTTACTCGGTGAAAGTGTAGAAAAAATTTAGGTCTTAAACCGCCCGATTAAATGGGTTTATGATTTGTTTTGGAAATTGTGGAGTTAACGTGGAAGCGAACGAGGAGTTAACAGGGGCAGAAATAGTTATCCAGAGTCTAAAAGACGAAGGTGTAGAATTTATTTTTGGGTACCCTGGCGGGGCAGTATTGCATATTTATGATGCAATTCATGCACAAAACGATGTAAAGCACATTCTGGTGCGCCACGAACAAGGTGCGACCCATGCTGCGGATGGTTATGCCCGCTCTACCGGCAAGCCTGGGGTGGTATTGGTGACGTCCGGTCCGGGTGCGACTAATGCGGTGACGGGTATTGCGACTGCTTATATGGATTCGATTCCAATGGTTGTGTTGACCGGGCAAGTGCATACCCATCTCATTGGCAATGATGCCTTTCAGGAAGTCGATTCTGTTGGCATCACGCGCCCGTGCGTCAAACATAACTTTTTGGTTAAGAATGTTAAAGATTTAGCCATAACCATAAAAAAGGCATTTTATATCGCCACGACGGGGCGTCCTGGTCCTGTTGTCGTCGATATTCCGAAGGACATTACTGCTCTAAAAACCGAGTATGAATACCCAAAAGACGTCAGCATGCGTTCCTACAATCCCTCGGTTAAAGGTCATACAGGGCAGATAAAACGTGCCATAGATCTGATTATTGCGGCCAAAAAGCCCATGATATACACCGGTGGTGGCGTTATTCTGGGTAATGGCTCAGAGCTTCTGACGGAATTTACGCGTTTGTTAAACTACCCAATCACCAATACCTTAATGGGTCTAGGTGCCTATCCGGCATCAGACAAGCAGTTTTTAGGTATGCTGGGCATGCACGGCACGTATGAAGCGAATATGGGCATGCATCATTGCGATGTACTGATTGCGATTGGAGCACGGTTTGATGATCGGGTTACAGGCAATATTGAGAAGTTTTGCCCTGATGCGAAAATAATTCATGTTGATATTGATCCCTCATCTATCTCAAAAAATGTAAAAGTCGATGTGCCGATTGTGGGTGAGGTCACTGCCGTTTTAGAGGAATTTCTGCGATTTCTAAAAGAAAGTAGCGACAAGCCGGATAAAGAGGCGATTTCAAAATGGTGGCATCAAATAGAAGAATGGCGATCCGCAGACTGCCTCAAGTTTGATAAGCATAGCGAATTTATCAAGCCACAGCATGTGCTTGCTGAATTGTATCGAATAACCGAAGGCAATGCCTATGTCACATCTGACGTTGGCCAACATCAGATGTGGGCGGCGCAATTCTATGGTTTTGATAAACCGCGTCAATGGATCAACTCGGGTGGCTTAGGCACGATGGGGTTCGGTTTGCCTGCTGCGATGGGTGTGCAGTTGGCGCATCCAGATAAAACGGTCTGTTGCGTAACTGGTGAGGCCAGTATTCAGATGTGTATACAAGAGCTTGCGACCTGTAAGCAGTATGATTTGCCACTAAAAATCATTCTGCTGAATAATCGTTATATGGGAATGGTACGTCAATGGCAGGAGTTTTTTTATGAAAAACGCTATTCGCATTCCTATATGGAAACGTTGCCTGATTTTGTAAAATTGGCAGAAAGTTTCGGTCATGTCGGCATGAAAATAGAAAATACAGGTGATGTTGAAAGTGCGTTAAAAGAAGGGCTGGCAATGAAAGATAAACTGGTATTTATGAATTTTGTGACTGATCAGGCTGAAAATGTCTATCCCATGATTCCTGCCGGTGCAGGATTAAATGAAATGATTTTAGTATAGGTTTGTTAAACTGATGCGGCATATTATTTCGATATTAATGGAAAATGAGTCCGGTGCCTTGTCACGGGTAGCCGGGTTATTCTCAGCGCGTGGCTATAATATTGAGTCATTGGCGGTGGCGCCGACCGAAGATGCGACAGTGTCGCGAATGACGTTGGTTACCCGGGGGTCTGTCGACATTATCGAGCAGATAACGAAACAATTGAATAAGTGCGTTGATGTTATCAGGTTGATCGATCTTACTGAAGGTGAGCACATTGAGCGTGAGATGATGTTGATAAAGGTCAAGGCGACCGGTGAATTGAGAGAGGAAATCAAGCGTTTGTCAGACATATTTAATGCTCGAATTATCGATGTGACGGAAACGACGTATACCATTGAATGGACGGGTGCCGGTGATAAGTCAGATGCGTTTATTAGCGCGTTGGGCAGTACCACGATTCTGGAAACGGTGCGAACCGGCGTATCGGGTATATCCCGAGGCGAAAAATGCCTGCGGATTTAGGGTGGCGCTGATTTATGATGAAATAAGAGTTAAATCTGTTAAAATTGGCAGCAAGACAATCCCAACAAGAAAGACGACGCAAAAGGTAATCAACGATGAAACTTTATTACGATAAGGACGCTGATCTGTCCATAATCAAGAGCAAAAAGGTCACAATAATCGGCTATGGTTCTCAAGGGCATGCACACGCAAATAATTTGAAGGAATCCGGTGTGGATGTCACCGTGGCGTTACGGGCGGGCTCTGCCTCTGCAGTCAAAGCGGAAGGATCTGGATTAAACGTTAAGGAAGTGCCGGATGCAGTGAAAGCGGCAGATGTTGTTATGATTTTAGCACCCGATGAGCACCAGGCAAAAATTTATCGTGATGAAGTTGCGCCAAATTTACAAAAAAGTGCAACACTGGCGTTTGCACATGGTTTTAATATTCATTATGGTCAGATCGATCCACGCAAAGACATTGATGTCATTATGATTGCACCAAAAGGGCCCGGGCACTTGGTACGTTCGACATACACACAAGGCGGGGGGGTGCCTAGCCTGATTGCGATTTATCAAGACGCGTCGGGAAAGGCTAGGCAGACAGCACTTTCCTATGCGTCAGCGAATGGGGGTGGTCGTGCTGGTATTATAGAAACTACCTTTCGTGAAGAAACCGAAACAGATCTGTTTGGCGAACAGGCTGTATTGTGTGGCGGTGCCACGGCATTGGTGCAGGCAGGTTTTGAAACATTGGTTGAAGCGGGTTATGCACCAGAAATGGCGTATTTCGAATGCTTGCATGAATTGAAATTAATCGTCGATCTTATGTATGAAGGCGGTATCTCAGATATGCGCTATTCAATCTCAAACACAGCAGAGTACGGTGATTTGACACGGGGACCGCGTATCGTAACCGAAGAGACCAAAGAAGAAATGCGTTATATTCTGGAAGAGATTCAATCGGGTGAATTTGCTCGTGAGTTCATTCTGGAAAATCAGGCAGGTGCGCCGGTCATGAAAGCGAAACGACGCTTGGCGCGTGAGCATCCTATTGAAATTGTTGGCAGTAAATTGCGCGAAATGATGCCCTGGATAAAGGCGAACAAGATTGTAGATAAAACTAAAAACTGAATATAACTGCGGTGGGGCAATCTCCAGCCAACTTGTTCCACCTTACTGTCTTTATTTTTTGCGTTTTTGTTTTTCAAACGTGTTGTTTATAATTGTTTTTAACAATGGCGACTTACCGACATACACTTGTTGCCCGTGAAGGTTGGCCGATAATATTGCTGGCTGCATGTGCTGCATTACTCGTCTATATTTTTTTAGGTGTGGTTATTGCCTTGCCGTTTATTTTGATCAGCGTGTTTTTGCTGTTTTTATTTCGCGATCCTCCACGAAAAATTCCCGCTTCGCCATTAGGCCTTGTGAGCCCGGTTGACGGTACTGTTGTGGCGATTGAGGAAGTGCATGATGATTTTCTAGATCGCCAAGCGGTGCGTTTTACTATAAAGATGCACTGGTATGGGATTTATTCCACCCG
>CAZWBV010000087.1:3899-9392 GCA_964632225.1 uncultured Gammaproteobacteria bacterium
AAGGAAAAGTGATGAATCAGTGGTCGAGCGATAGCGCAAAACAAGCCGCCGCATCGACAGCTAACATGCAAGGTAAATCTGCACAGTGGATTCAAAGTGACGAAGACGATGATATTATTGTGTGTATGCAAAACGATAAAATTACGCGTCGACCTGGTTGCATGGCGCATTCAGGCGAACGTATTGGGCAGGGGCAACGCTGTGGTTTTATTCATTTTGGTGCGGTTATAGAACTTCTTATCCCGATAAACTCGCGAATAGACGTCAAAAAAAGTGCAAAAGTCCTTGCTGGGTCCGATATACTTGCTACATTGGTACACTAATCCTAAATAAAGACGCAGGAATGCCCTTGATGAATGATCGAAAGTTGGTAGATTTGCCGACAAAAAAGCAGGTTCCAAGCCAGGGTCAGGTTAGGGCTCACCCGGCGAGAAGGGAAGGCGACGCCGTTCAAGATGCGCCATCACAAGATAAATACCACGCCTCAAAACGGCGACGTGGTATTTATTTATTACCGAACTTATTTACCACTGCGTGCTTGTTTGCGGGTTTTTACGCTATTGTGGCGGCCATGAGCGGTCGTTTTGAAGCCGCTGCAATTGCTATTTTTGTTGCCATGGTCATGGATGGGCTCGATGGACGGGTAGCCCGTTTGACCAACACACAGAGTGATTTTGGTGCCCAGTACGATAGTTTGGCTGATATGGTTTCATTTGGTTTGGCGCCGGCTTTAGTTGTATTTGAATGGTCGCTATCGGGTTTAGGGAAACTGGGTTGGTTAGCCGCGTTCATTTATACGGCTTGCGCTGCGTTGCGCTTAGCCCGGTTTAATACCCAGGTTGGTATTTCAGATAAAAATTATTTTCAGGGACTAGCCAGCCCGGCGGCGGCGGCGGTTATCTCGAGTATGATCTGGATTAGCAATGATCATCAATTTAGCGGGGTTGATTTGAAAATTCCGGCGATCATCATTACTGTTATAGTCGGTTTGCTCATGGTGAGTAACATTCGTTACCGCAGTTTTAAAGATCTTGATCTAAAGGGAAGGGTGCCGTTTGTCTGGATATTGGCGATTGTGTTGGTGTTTGTTTTTATTTCTACAGATCCACCTTTGGTGCTATTTAGCATCTTCATGTTATACGCACTTTCCGGCCCTATGTTTACGCTTAAAGATATACGGGCAAGTCGGGCAAAAAGAAAAGTCGGGACAAAAACCAAGAGCGGCCAAGAATAGACGTTACAAAATGCTATTTATTTTCCAAATAATGAACACTGAATAAGTCATCTTCGTCTGTCCAGATTCTTTTCCCTTTAAAACCAGCCTGCCGGGTCATTTCACTAAACTCGTTAAGGCTATATTTATAGGAATTTTCGGTATGGATGCTTTCGCCTGATTTAAATTGAATTGAATGCGAATCAATGTCAACGGTTTGCTCGCATTGACTGATAAGATGTGACTCCATTCGATTGTGTTCCTGATTGTAAAACGCATGATGATTGAATTCGTCCAGTTTAAAGTTCGCATCGAGTTCTCGGTTGATACGCGTCAATAAATTAAAATTAAATGCAGCGGTTATGCCGTTTTTATCGCTATAAGCGGCTTCAAGGGTTGACTGATTTTTTTTCAAGTCGACGCCGATTAATAAACCGCCGCCGACATCGACTATTTTCGCAAAATTTCTTAGCAAACCAATGGCGTCTTCTGGCTCAAAATTACCTATAGTTGATCCAGGGAAGAATGCAATTTTTCGGGCATCCTTGGGTGTGAAGGGTAATTTATTGGTGGTTGTAAAATCAACACAAGTAGCATGTACATCCAGCCAGGGATAGTCTTTTGACAAACTTTTTGCTGAAGATTCAAGATGTGACCTGGATATTTCCATTGGTATGTAGGCACTAGGACGTATTTTGTCTAATAGAATACGTACTTTTTCGCTGCTGCCGCTACCCGGCTCTAACAATAAGCAGCCCTCTTCTATATAGCGGGCGATGTCGGTTGCGTTATCTTCTAGAATTTTATTTTCTGTGCGGGTTAAATAATATTCAGGCAATTCAGTGATGGCATCAAATATTTGCGAGCCTTTTTTGTCATAAAAATACTTAGGGGGGATGGATTTTTGTTTGTTCATGAGACCGTTAAGTATATCAGTATGGATATCTTGCGGCTTTGGATGTAAATCGTAAAACTGAATTGCATTATCGCTTTTATCATTGTTCATATCATTGTTCATGTCATTGTTCATGTCGTTAATCGTGCTGCTCACCGCAATGTCACCCAAGGCAAAGACGCCGCAAGTCGAAAACCGCTACATTGCCAGCGATCTTTGGGATAGAAAAAATTTCTGTAACTTGGTCGTAGATGATTTGTCGGTGTCAAACAAGATCCGCCCCGAAGTACCATTTGATTCGACATGAATTTGCCGTTATATTCGCCTAGTGTGCCGTCGAGCGGTTGATAACCTGAATATGCTGTATAAGGTGATTGCGTCCATTCCCACACATCACCGAACATCTGAGCGAGTTTGTCATTGGTTTGATCACTGACAGGTTGCAGGTAATTCGTATCTAAAAAATTACCCGCTAGCGGTAATTTATGTGCTGCAAACTCCCATTCTGCTTCTGAGGGGAGTCGTTTGCCTTTCCAACGGGCATAGGCATCGGCTTCATAAAAGCTCACATGGCATACGGGCGCATGTTCGTCAAGGTCGCGCATGCCGGCTAAGGTCATTTGACGCCAGCGTGTGCCAGGTGAATGCGCCGTTGTTCCGTCCCCTTTTTTTTCCCAATACAGTGGTGCTTGCCAGTTTTGCGAACGTACTATTTTCCATGCATCTGATAACCAAAATTGAACGCTTTGATAACCACCAGCATCGATAAACTCAATAAATTCACCATTGGTGACCAGACGGGATGCAAGCCGGAAGGGTGCAAGCAGTACTTTATGGCGTGGAAGTTCATTGTCATAACAAAAGTCATCACCTTGGTAACCAATTTCGACAATATCTTCGTCAAAATCAAGCCAGCGTAATTGAGGTAAATGATTTGAAGTGGGGCTGGTAGCAGCACAGTATGCCGGACGCAATGGATTATAGGCAAAATTGTATTTTAAGTCAGTGAGTAGCAGTTCCTGGTGTTGTTGCTCGTGATTAATACCTACTTTTGTTCGAAAAACGATGTCTCGCCAATGGGTATGAACGCCTTTGGTTAACAACAGGTTATTCATGTGTTCATCTACATAGGTGCGATACAGGTAAATTTCTTTAACTGTCGGTCGGGACAATAGCCCGCGTTCAGGTCTGGGATGAAATGACCCTGCGGTTTCGTAATAGGAGTTAAACAAGTGGGCAAATTCCGGGTGAAAAACCCGGTAATTCGCCAGGTACGGTTTGAGCAGAAAAGTTTCAAAAAACCAGCTCACGTGCGCTAAATGCCACTTGGCTGGACTGGCATCTTCGAAAGCCTGGACGCCGTAGTCTTCGATTTCAAGCGTCTGACACAGGTTTTCTGATAGTTGTCTAACGCATTGATAGGCCGCTAATAACGTATTTTCAGGGTGGTAGGCCTTATTTTTAAAATCAACTTGAGTGATATAGCCGGGTACTGGCATTTCTATCCCTTAATGTTTTTCTTCTTTAATAACTTTCTTTAATAACTACTAAAGTTAAAGCAAAGTCGTTAATGTATAATGATCTTATCGATCTATCGCTTGGTAGAACTGCTTAGTCGAACTGTGGTGGGCTGGTATTGTATACGTACTAAGCGAGGTCTTCAAACCCAGAAAGTGGGCTTATATGCATTAGATATAAAGCATTTTCGCAACAGCTATTGGCAACGAAGATATAAAGCGCTATATTTAACGTTAACCGAATATGTTCACCGTGCGTGAACATACAATGAACAAGACGAACGAACGAGACGAACAAGAGTCCGTGAACACCAAAAGCGACAGATTTTATAGTGATACAGACCAGGATCAATGCACGGCAGTGTGTGGTTTTGCGTCATTATTAGTCATACCCACTCAATCCCTGTTCACACCGCTATCCATTTCTGATTTGCTTCTGCTGCCTTAGGGCATACAGACGCATATTACAATATTTTTCATTAAAATTAGTAGGTTAGCTCGAAAGTCAGTGGCGTGTTAATTGCCGCTACACTTTTCTAATTCCCACTAACGACTAATTGACGATTATAAATTTATACTAAGGCTGCCAGATCAAATTGAGTGCAGCGGAGCGGAGCGAGCAGATGAAAGACAAATTGATTATTTTTGATACTACATTACGAGATGGTGAACAAAGCCCCGGTGCGTCCATGACGCGTGATGAGAAGTTACGCATCGCCAAAGCGCTTGAGCGTATGCGCGTTGATGTGATTGAGGCGGGATTTCCTGTCGCAAGCCAAGGTGATTTTGAAGCAGTACAATCCGTTGCGCGTGTTATAAAACAAAGTCGTGTCTGCGCATTGGCACGGGCGATCGATAAAGACATAGATCGTGCAGGTGAGGCTATAAAAGAGGCAGAAGCGCCGCGTATTCACACCTTTATTGCTACATCGCCCATCCACATGGAGAAAAAATTACGCATGTCTTCCAAGCAAGTGCTGGATCAGGCCGTGGCGGCAGTGAAGCGTGCTCGCCAATACACCGATGACGTTGAATTTTCGCCTGAAGATGCAGGCCGTTCTGATTTGGATTTTCTTTGCACCATACTCGATGCGGTCATTGACGCTGGTGCGACGACCTTAAATATTCCTGATACGGTTGGATATAATGTGCCCAATCAATATGGCGATTTGATTCGAAATTTGATTGAACGCATCCCTAATTCTGACAAAGCGATTTTTTCAGTGCATTGTCACAACGATTTGGGTTTGGCTGTCGCGAACTCACTTGCGGCTGTTTATAATGGTGCCCGACAAGTAGAATGTACGATTAATGGCTTGGGTGAACGGGCTGGTAATGCCGCGTTAGAAGAAATTGTTATGGCGATTAAAACGCGCGCAGATATTTTTAATTGCGAAGTTGATTTGGACACGACGCAGATTGTTCCTTGTTCGCGTTTGGTCTCGAGTATCACCGGCTTTAAAGTGCAACCCAACAAGGCGATTGTGGGCGCGAATGCGTTTGCACACGAATCAGGAATACACCAGGATGGCGTGCTTAAGAGCCGTGAAACCTATGAAATCATGCGCGCCGAAGACGTCGGTTGGAGTGCAAACAGGATGGTGCTTGGTAAACATTCCGGCAGAAATGCATTTCGTACCCACTTGCATGAGATTGGAACAGACTTCGCATCAGAAGAAGAATTAAACGAAGCGTTTACCCGCTTTAAAGAACTCGCAGACAAAAAACATGAAATTTTTGATGATGATTTGCACGCATTGGTCACGCAAACAAAATTGTCATCTGAAAATGAACGTTATAAATTGGTTTCACTAAAGGTCACGTCTGAGATGGGTGAAGTACCCAATGCCAGTTTGGTCGTGTCAGTT
>CAZWBV010000087.1:9402-9623 GCA_964632225.1 uncultured Gammaproteobacteria bacterium
CAGCAGGCGGTGGTGTTGTGGATGCCGCCTTTAAGGCAATAGAGTCCATCGTTGATAGCAAAACACAGTTGCAACTTTATGCGGTAAACAACATTACAAGTGGAACAGATTCGCAGGGTGAAGTCACGGTTCGTATGGAAAAGGGTGGCCACATAGTCAATGGCCAGGGTGCCGATACTGACATCGTGATCGCATCAGCGAAGGCGTATATCAACGGACTC
>CAZWBV010000088.1:0-3200 GCA_964632225.1 uncultured Gammaproteobacteria bacterium
CGCAACAACGGCGCTGAATTTTTCGCGATATAGCGCTCGGTTTTCAATGACGTGGGCTTCGTCTTGCCACGCCAGTGTGCTCGCCAATTGAATAAATGATGGGGTGCCACATCCGTGATAGGTGCGATAATGCAAAAATTTATCAAGAAAGTGTGCATCGCCCGCCACAAAACCTGATCGAATACCCGGCACATTTGAACGCTTGGATAAACTATGAAACACGACGCAGCGCTGGTAATCTTTTATGCCGATTTTCTGCGCGACTTGCAGCAGTCCAACAGGTGGGTTGTGTTCATCAGAATATATCTCGGAATAACATTCATCAGAGGCAATAATAAAATTGTATTTTTCTGCAAGGCGAAGCAGTTTTGTTAATGCGGCAGTATTAATAACGGCACCGGTCGGATTACCAGGTGAACAGATATAAATTAACTGGCAACGTGACCAGACGGATTCAGGCACTGTGTCAAAGTCAGGTAAATAGCCGGTTTTTTCTGTTGTGTTTTGATACCACGGTTGTGCGCCTGATAGTAGGGTAGCCCCCTCATAAATTTGGTAAAACGGGTTAGGCATGATGACGATGGGGTGCGTTTTTCTGTTTATAATCACCTGAGCGATGGCAAATAATGCTTCACGTGTACCACTCACGGGGAGTATGTTGCGTTCCGGGTCGATCGACGATTCGTTTAGCTGAAAACGATTATGTAGCCATTTTGCGATCGAGTTGCGTAACACGGGCAGACCCTTTGTGGGAGGATAAGCCCCAATTTTTGCTTGCTGCGCTGTTAGCTCATCATAAATAAATTGCGGTGGCTTGTGTTGCGGTTCACCTATCGACAATGCAATATGCTGTTTTTTGGTCTGCGGAGTAATGTCGGCTTTGAGTTCTTTTAATTGCTCAAACGGGTAGGGCTTAAGTTTTTCAAGATTCGGGTTCATCGACTTTATATCAGCTTCGGCTATCGTTTAATCAAGCTGTCTATTATAGTGTAATATGCCATGTCATCCAAATCGGTCAAATCTGCGCGCCCATTGTTGCCTGTCATGGCGTTGCTTTTTTCTGCGACGATGTGGGGATTGTTGTGGTACCCGTTGCGTTTGTTGGAACAAGCAGGTTTGCAAGGTTTATGGACAACATTATTGATTTACCTGGTTGCCTTGTTGGTCGGTGCGATCCCCACAATTAGTCGCTTCAATGAATTGGGCAGTCGACCGGGTTTATTGCTGGCCTTGGCGCTGACCTCGGGTTGGTGCAATGTTGCGTTTATTGTTGCCGTTATCGATGGCAATGTTGTGCGGGTATTGTTGCTATTCTATTTATCGCCGCTGTGGGCGACGTTATTAGGCTGGTTTTTATTAAAAGAAAGACCCTCTAACGCCTCTTTAAGTGTGTTGCTATTGGCGATGGTGGGCGCGGTGACGATGCTATGGGATAGCGCGTTAAGCTATCCATGGCCGCAATCAGGGGCTGATTGGCTGGCTATCTCGTCGGGTTTTAGCTTTGCGGTAGCGAATGTACTTACCCGCAGCGCGCAATCAATTTCAATTCGTATTAAAACACTGGTCAGTTGGATAGGGGTTGTCGTTGTTGCGTTTGTTTGGATTTTTTTTGCGCAATTACCCGCGCCGCAATTAACAATGGCAACCCTGACGGGGTCTATTGCGCTGGGCCTCTTCGGGATCATGTGTATGACCTGGGCAGTGCAATATGGTGTGACACATATGCCTGTTTATCGTTCATCGGTGATACTCATTTTTGAGATCGTCGCGGGCGCGATATCATCACAATTGCTGACGGACGAAATTGTACTGGTAAAAGAATGGCTAGGGGGTGGCTTGATCGTTCTGGCTGCTTATTTGTCGGCGAGGATACATCTGGAGTCAAAATAGTGTAGAGTAAAGAGCATGTTATGCAATCGGCTAAACAGAATATTGTAAGGACTGTGGGGATTGTGGAGATTGTGGAGAAGAGCACTGTGGACACTGGCGCATTGGGGTATTGAGGTATTGAGGTATTGAGGTATTGAGGTATTGAGAGTCACCGTATTTAACAATAAATGCCTGCCCTTTCCCGAGTTGGCTTGCGTATTTTGATCGCGGTGCGGTACTATTTTATTTCTTATTTAGCGACGCCGGAATGAGGCTCAGATTTAAGGTGATACGCATGTCAGATAAATTAAAAAGTGCTAATTCATTGATATTTAGCCTATTTATGATTGTTCTTTTGATCGCACTAGCAGGCTGTTCAGGCGTCAATGGCTCGCTTAAAGACAATCCAGTCGGTCGAGACGTGCAAACGGGTATCTATACTTTTAGCGATAACTTGAATGTCGGTGCAGTCGGCCCTGCTATGGTCATTGTACCCAAAGGCCATTTTATTATGGGTGACCAGCAAGGTGTTGGCGCATCTAATGAGCAAGCCCATGAAGTCCATATTAACCAGCCTTTTGCGATCGGAAAATTTGAAATCACCGTTGGCCAATTTGGTGAATTCATTGAGGCGACTGATTATGTAACCAGCGCGGAACAAGGTGAAGGTTGCTTTACTTTTGGTAAAGACAAAAAATGGGGTGTTTTTCAGGGAGCAAGCTGGGATCAACCTAATTTTTATCAATCGGATAAACACCCGGTTGTCTGTGTCAGTTGGCATGACGCGCTGGCATATACAAACTGGTTGAGTGAACAAACCGGGCAACAGTATCATTTACCGACTGAAGCACAATGGGAATATGTTGCGCGTGCCGGTACCCGCACTAATTTCTGGTGGGGTAATGGCTCAGACAGTGGCTTAAATAGTGGCTTAAATGGCGACTTAAATGGCGATAAGGTCAAATGTACTCAAGCCAATTGTTGTCTGAGCCAGACCTGGATGAAAAAGCAAACTCTGCCTGTCGGGTCCTATCAAGCAAATAATTTTGGTGTGTACGATACGGCGGGTAACGTCTGGGAATGGACGGCGTCAAATTATACAGCGCAGTATAGTGGTGCGGAGCTTGAGTCAGCGGATGTGTTGCAGCTTGATACTGATACCCTGCGGGTATTGCGAGGTGGTTCCTGGTATAGCTTTCAGTCAGATACGCGTGCGGCAAGACGTGGAAAAAACGGGTCACGCGATAAATACAGTACCATCGGCTTTCGGGTAGTACGTGTTATTTCGCCTGAGCTTGAAAAAGTAGCGTTGTTTGCCAATTAAAATTGTT
>CAZWBV010000088.1:3300-7175 GCA_964632225.1 uncultured Gammaproteobacteria bacterium
CGTGTTATTTCGCCTGAGCTTGAAAAAGTAGCGTTGTTTGCCAATTAAAATTGTTATCTTTTTTGTTTCGATCATTCTTGTTTCAGCCTGTTCTATAACGTCGCCTTATCCCTTATTTCCTTTATTTCAGGATCCGCTTGCCAGTGGTGGTCTGGGCCCGGTTATGGTCCGGGTTCCTGCTGGTGATTTTATGATGGGTGATATGCAGCGTCGTGGTGCTGTCGATGAAAAGCCTGTGCATGAAGTGAACATTGCCAAGTCGTTTGCGATCGGCGTGGTTGAAGTGACGGTAAAGGAATTTAGCGTATTCATCCGCGACACGGGTTTCGTCACCGCAGCTGAAAGCGGAGACGGCTGTTATATGCGCGGGGGAAAGAGCTGGAAATACCCAGCCACGGATTTTTCACAAATGCAGGATCACCCGGTCGTGTGTGTGAGTTGGAATGATGCCAATAAATACGCGCAATGGTTAACTGAGCAGACAGGCAAACACTATCGTTTACCAACGGAAGCTGAGTGGGAATATGCGGCGCGTGCAGGTGAGGAAGATAATTATGCATGGGGTAACGATGTCGGTATTGGTAATGCGCGTTGCAGTCGTTGTGGCCAGGATTCGAAACTAACCGGGACCTACCCTGTCAGTAGTTTCAAGCCCAATGATTTTGGACTGTATGATATGTCGGGTAATGCCTGGGAGTGGACTGCGTCGGAATATGCCTCCCCGTATAATGGGCAGGAACTGGCCGTCTCTGCCAAGGGTGTGAAGCAGGGCAGGCGTGTTATCCGAAGTGGTGGTTGGTTGAACTGGCCGGAAGATTTACGTGTGTCTAACCGTGGGGAAATTCCCCCGACTGACCGGTATAGTACCCTGGGATTTCGAATAGTCAGGGCTGAGTGAACGTATAATTATCGTACAGGTGAAAAAGTGATTGCTATTCGTTATTTAGTTCACCGTCAATGGCTTCTTTTGTAAGGTGGGGTGAAAACAAACAAATAAACGCATACATATATTGTCGGAGATACTTACCTTTTGTAATACCAAGGTGCGTGGTATTAGATTTAAACAGGTGACTGGCGTCAACGGATGTCAGGTTCGAATCCCGTTCCGCGTTATACGCCATTTTGGCAAGTATGCCGACGCCTAAACCCAGTTCGACATAACTTTTAATAACGTCAGAATCCATCGCAGTGAGCGCCATATTGGTCATAAGACCCTGGTCAGTGAATGCTTTGTTGATAATTGAACGGCCGGTAAATGCGTAATCATAGGTGACCAGCGGGTATTCAGATAACTTTTGTAATGTTAATTCTTCGTTTAATAATGGGTGCCCCAAGGGTGTGATGACACAGAAATCCCAGCTATAGCATGGCATGGTAATGAGTGCTTTATGTACTTGTGCGGTTTCACTGGTGATGGCGATGTCGGCAACACCTGACATGGCCATTTCAGAAACCTGGGTTGGGTTCCCCAGGTGAATGCGTAAACGTACGTTGGGGTAGTCTTCCTTGAATGCTTTAATCGCATCGGGTAACGCATAGCGGGCTTGTGTGTGTGTTGTTGCGATAGAAAAAGTGCCGGCATCTTCCTGCGAAAATTCCGATCCAACTTGTTTGATATCTTCGATTTCACGCAGAATTTTTTCTGCCATGGCCACAATGGTTTGGCCAGGTTGGGTAATACCCACCAAGCGTTTTCCATTACGTTCAAATATCTGGATATTGAGCTCTTCTTCCAGTAGGCGAATTTGTGTACTTATACCCGGTTGGGCCGTATGCAGTAATTCCGCCACATTGGAGACATTCAAGCCCCGTCTTGCAACTTCGACGATATATTCCAGTTGTCGTAATTTCATTGGCTGTTAACTTATATCCTTTTTTTATAACTATAGTACAGAAAAATAAATATCGTTATATGATTTAGCGTGTTTTTATTGAAGTTAAAACAAATGTTTTCACTACTATATCGCCAGTTATCCGGGAAGTATTAGCGAAAATTGTCCTATCGATATCCCGTCGATAGTTAAGCTTTTGTTATTATAGGTTATTTAGTGAGTCAGTAATGTGCACTCGTAGGCAATTTTGCATACTGGCATCGACCACAGGCAGGTTATTTCTATTAGTAATAAAAAATATATCTTCGGCGCGTTCGCCGAAAGTCGCAATTTTGGCATTTTGTAAGCGTATCCCACATGCCGTCAGTGCCATGCCTATTTGTGCTAACAAGCCGGAGCGATCGGCTGCAACCACTTCCATCACGGTGCGTGCATAATTGGGGTCAGGCCGGAAAGTCACCTCTGCCGAGATAGGGAAATACGTCAATTGTCGGGACAAATGGCGCTGGGTTGTTTTTGGCAATGACCCTGGATGTAAAATATTACTTTTTATGCTGTTGTAAATATCGTCAACTCTGGTTTGTCTATCAATGTAATTATCAGGTTCTTCAAGCACAATATAGGTGTCCAGTGTATAACCGTTTGTCGCCGTGATAATTCTGGCATCGACGATGTTGAGTCCCAGCTGGTCCAGCGTGCGAGTAATAATTGAAAACAGGTTGTCATGGTCTTTTGTATACACAAAAATTTCCAGGCAGCCCTCGCGAACTTCTTCTTCTGGATAAACCAGTATTAACGGGTCTTCTTTCAAAGGCTCTTCTTTTGAAAGTACTTCTGAAGGTATTGGGGCGTCATTGTTTTTGGCTTTTTCTTTCAGTATGGATTCGGTATGCCAGGCAACACGATCCGCGGAGTGTCGCAGAAAATAATCGTCAGTAAAATTTTCCCATAGCTGTTCAATGTTGTGAAAAGTTAGCCCGCTTTTTGCTTCCAGTAATTGCCGTGCACTTGCTTTTGTTTCGTTAGCTTGAGTGTGTTGATCTTCCGGGTTTTTGAGACCTTGTCGTAACAATCGTGTTGTTGACATATAAAGTTGGGTCAGTAGAGAGTCTTTCCATGAATTCCATAATGTTGGGTTTGTCGCCCGGATGTCAGCTACTGTCAGTAGGAACAGATGATCAAGTTGTAATTGATTATCTACTTGCTGCGTGAATGCGGTTATCACCTCTGGGTCGCTGATATCTTTACGCTGTGCCGTTGTCGACATGATTAAATGATTTGCGACTAACCATGCTACCAATTTTGCATCGTATTGTCTGAGCCCGTGATGGCGACAAAACACGATAGCGTCTTGTGCACCAAGTTCAGAATGATTGCCGCCACGTCCTTTCGCTATATCATGAAAAAGACCCGCAAGGTAAAGTATTTCCAGTTTTGGAATCCGCTGAATGATGTTGCTGCAAAGCGGAAATTCGCTAAAAAATTCAGGTACGGTAAAACGTCGCAGGTTTCTAATCACAAAAAGAGTGTGTTCATCGACCGTATAATGGTGAAAAAGATCATGCTGCATTTGCCCAACAATTTTTTTGAAAATTGGTAGATACTCCGCCAATACACCGTAAAGATTCATGCGTCTGAGTTCATGAGTGACGCCTTTGGGTTGTCTGAAAAATTTCATGAATAAACTACGGCAACGCATGTCGTTGCGAAATGTATCATCTATCAAATAGCGATGGTCGCGTATCAGTCTGATGGTACTTGCGCGCACACCTTTGTATTCCGGGTGCTTTGCCAGTATCAGAAATATTTCCAGTAATGCGGAGGGTGCTTTTTTAAATACATCCGGGCTGGTGACTTCCACATAACCGTTTTGTGCCTGGAAGCGTTTATTGATATATTTGGGTTTCTCCTTGTTTGGTGTACGCAGAATGGCTTCCTGAAATAATTGCAACAGCATTTCATTCAGGCGGCTTATGTCCATAACGGTACGATAGTACTGTTTCATGAATCGCTCTACCGCAAGACGGTGTTCATTGTCTTGAT
>CAZWBV010000088.1:7185-9613 GCA_964632225.1 uncultured Gammaproteobacteria bacterium
TGATAACCAAATTGTTCTGCCAATTTACGCTGATGATCGAAAAGCAGCCGGTCTTCATGCCGTCCTGTTAATATGTGCAAACCGAAACGCACTTTCCAGATAAAATCCTGTCTGGCCATCAACAGGTCGTATTCAGATTCAGTCAGAAAATGTTTATCGACGAGTTCATATAATGTAGAAGAACCAAAGTGTCGTTTTGCGACCCAGCCGATCATATGAATATCACGTAACCCACCGGGCCCTTCTTTTACATTTGGTTCCAACTTATAGGCAGTATCGAAAAATTTATTATGGCGAGTGGCTTGTTCTTCAAGTTTAGCTTTGAAAAAATCACCACTTGGCCATATGTGTTCGGGCGCGATCACTTTTTGCATATCAGTAAAGAGTGCTTGTGGACCACAGATTAATCTTGATTCCAGCAAATTTGTGATCACTGTGATATTTTGTCTTGCTTGTTGCTGACACTCGTCAACTGTGCGTACGCTGTGGCCCACTTCCATACCCAGATCCCAAAGAAAAGTAAGCAGTAATTCCACTTTTTCGAGTGTTGCCTCGGTGTCCACGGACTCAAGGTTGCCGGTCGGGAGCAATATTAAAATATCGGTATCCGAACCTGGATGGAGTTCGCCGCGTCCATATCCACCCACCGCGATCAGCGCGACGTCTTTGTGTTTTATGAACAACGCGTACGCGCGTGATAATAATTGATCAATGACTTCTGTATGCAGGTGGATCAGTTGTTTTGTGTCCTCACCTTGTTCAAACCTTTCTTTTAAGATGGATTTGGCATTTTTTAAGGCGCGTTGAAATAAGGGAAGGGGCTGCTGATGGCTTTCGCTTAGAGCACGATCAAACGCGTTTGCGTCAAAAATCACAGGCGGGAGTCGCATTAAATAGTTTCGCCGGGGCGCTTGGTCAATACTTCATAGCCAGTTTCGGTTGTCAGAATAGTGTGTTCCCATTGAGAGGATAAACCACGGTCTTTTGTAATCACCGTCCATTTATCGGGTAATAGCTTAACATGGCGTTTGCCGGTGTTTACCATTGGTTCGATGGTGAATGTCATGCCGGGTTCAAGAATCAGTCCTGTGTTTTTTTCGCCGTAATGTAATACTTGGGGTTCTTCATGAAAAATCTTTCCAATACCGTGGCCACAATATTCTCTGACGACAGAATAATGGTTTGATTCGGCAAATGCCTGTATAGCATGCCCAATATCGCCGAGCCTAGCACCCGGTTTGACTTTGTTGATACCGATATAGAGGCATTGCTGGCATACCTCTGTAACGCGTTTGGCAAGGATAGAGGGTTCGCCGACGAAGAACATCTGACTGGTATCGCCGTGATACTCGTCCTTGATGACAGTAATGTCGATGTTGATAATATCACCGTTTTTAAGGATACGGTCGCTGGGGATCCCATGACAGACCTGGTGGTTTACTGACGTGCAGATTGATTTCGGAAATCCGTGATAATTTAGCGGTGCGGGAATCGTTTTTTGTTCATTGACCATATAATTATGACAAATTTTATCAAGCTCATTGGTTGAAATACCGGGTTTGATATAGGGTGCAATCATCACCAGCACGTCCGCGGCCAGTCGCCCAGCAGTACGCATTTTCTCTATTTCGTCGGGTGTTTTAATCGTCACAGCCATATTTCTGAGCATTCCTCTTTGTTGTGTAGAATTGTAGGGCAAAATGACCGCTAAATCCTTAATATTGCTAGGCCATATTGTGACTTAGCGTTGTTTATGGTATAAAGCGCCCGCGAATTACGCAAACAAAAACCTGAGTTTTTAACTCAATTATTTCATGGGACTCTTTATTGCGCTTTCTCGCTTGTGTTGTGTTCTCTTGTTTGTATTGCGCTCTTTCTCGCTTATGGAGATAAGCGTTGTGCAGAGTGGACGCGGCGGGGTTACGAAGCGGATAATAAATAGTTCCTCAATTACGCACATATATCGACACATGGGCTAGGGTGCCTTGTTGAATTTGTATAATGATATTGTACAAATAATCAACAAAGGTTAGTGCATGGGATATATGGAGGCCTAACCCTGATTAAGGAGTCGTTTTATGACCACTGTATCTATGCGTGAAATGTTGGAAGCGGGCGTTCATTTTGGACATCAGACCCGGTTTTGGAATCCAAAGATGGGGCAATATATCTTTGGTGACCGTCAAAAAATTCATATTATCAATCTCGAATACACCCTCCCTCTCTTTAAAGACGCATTTAATTTTGTGGGTAAAGTCGCCAGCAAGCGTGGCGGTACCATTCTTTTCGTGGGGACCAAGCGCGCTGCCAGTGATGCGGTTCGCGAAGAAGCAACACGTTGCGGTATGCCCTTTGTAAACCACCGCTGGTTGGGGGGGATGCTGACTAATTTCAAGACAGTCAAACAATCGATCAAACGATTAAAAGA
>CAZWBV010000089.1:0-9537 GCA_964632225.1 uncultured Gammaproteobacteria bacterium
CGGTTGCTTAGGCTCTTTAGAAACCGGTGAAATGGGTGAAGAAGACGGCCATGGTGCTGAAGGCAAGTTATCAATGGACCAATTGTTAACTGACCCGGAAGAAGCGGCTGATTTTGTCAAGAAAACGAAAGTTGACGCATTAGCGATCGCGATCGGCACCAGTCACGGCGCTTACAAATTTACCCGGCCACCTACAGGCGATATTTTGGCAATTAAACGTATCAAAGAAATTCACGCACGTATTCCCAATACGCACCTTGTCATGCACGGCTCATCGTCCGTGCCACAGGAATGGTTAAAAATAATAAACAACTACGGCGGTGACATGGGCCAAACCTATGGCGTCCCTGTCAAAGAAATCCAGGAAGGTATTAAGCACGGTGTCGTTAAAGTGAATATAGACACTGACCTACGCATGGCGTCGACTGGTGCTGTGCGCCGTCACTTATCAGAAAATGCATCTAACTTCGATCCACGCAAATTTCTCAAGGAATCAACCAAGGCCATGATGGAGATTTGCAAAGCGCGTTACGAAGCATTTGGTGCAGCCGGCAATGCGTCAAAAATCAAGGTAGTTTCATTGGACAATATGTCCAAGCGTTATGCTGCTGGCGAGCTGGATCCGCAGGTAAAATAAAGAAAACAGAAGTACCAATAGAAATACTGAAGAAGTACTGATCATAGATAGGGGCTAACACGGCCCCTTTTTTATTCCTGTCGGACTTCCTAAATCAAAAAGGCCTAAAATGCCACCCAGTCTCTTGCAATTTAAGCTTTGCTTGTTAGGATGTAGCGATAATTATTGAGAAGGAGTGCAAGTGATATGGTCAAATACTCAGCGATTCCGACGATTCTTGTCGCTCTTCTGCTAAATTTACCCGTTATTAGCCAGTCTCACGCTGCTGGTTTTGCACTCATAGAAAACAGCGCAAGCGGCATGGGCACCGCTTTTGCCGGTGGGTCAGCGATAGCAGATGATGCTTCTACCGTGTATTTCAATCCTGCGGGCATAGTACGATTATCCGGTGAGCAAGCGCTTGCGGCTTCACATATTGTTATTCCGCAAGCAAAATTTAAAAACCAAGGGTCGACTGCGGTTATCGGGGGTGCCCCGTTATCCGGCGGCGATGACGATGGTGGCCGAAATGCCCTGGTCGCCAATTTTTATTACACACTTCCGATTGATGACAAACTAACGTTTGGTTTTGGACTAAATGCCCCTTTTGGGCTGGAAATTACCTACGATGATGATTGGGTTGGGCGGTATCATGCCGTTGAGTCTAATTTACTGACTCTCAATTTTAATCCCAGTATTGCTCTTAAGATTAACGATAAACTTTCATTTGGTTTTGGTATTAGTGGACAATATATTGATGTAACGCTTAGCAGTGCAATCGATTTTGGTTCAATATGTTTTGCCTCCTTCGGCCCTGCTACCTGCGGACTATTAGGTGTTGCACCTCAACAAACAGATGGCTTTGTGAAATTAACCGGGGATGATTTCTCTTTTGGTTTTAACACGGGTGTTTTATTTCAACTAAATCAATCAACGCGTTTCGGTGTTGCTTACAGGTCAGAAGTCCAACACACGATTAAGGGCGACGCCAATTTTACGGTACCGGGTGATGCCGTTTTTGCAACGGCGACGGGGAGGTTTGTGGATACGGGTTTATCGGCAAAAGTTTCGTTACCGCAAACAATATCAGTAAGCGGCTTTCATGAAATTAATAAAGATATTGATATCATGGCGGACATTACCTGGACAGGTTGGAATGCTTTTCAGGAGTTGCGGATTGAATTCGATAATACCTTGCAGCCAGACTCGGTCACAACGGAAGACTGGAACAACGTGTTCCGCTTTGCTGTTGGTGCACAATATCAATTAAACAACCAATGGCTGTTGCGTACCGGTTTCGCTTACGATGAATCGCCAGTGCCAAGCGCCGAGCGCCGTACACCTCGCTTGCCTGGAACTGATCGTAAATGGTTATCCTTTGGTGCAAGCTATGCGTTGAAGAAAAATATTAGAATCGATATCGGCTACGCTCATCTGTTTATCAGCGATATTAAAATAAACAATACATTTGAAAGCAGTGTCCCCACCCTGGAGGCAACACTGACGGGTGAATACGAAGCGACTGTCGATATATTGAGCGTACAACTCGAATATAAATTCTAAGATTTTATGAATGGTGCCTGAAACATATCTCACAACGGATTAGGTAAGTCGCGGAGAACTTCATTATGAATAAATTAGTAATAACATTGAGCTTGATTTGTATTGCCCTCGTCACCGCCTGTGAATCAGATCAAAGCACAGATTTACAGGAAAGTTTAAATACAAGCGCTGTCCGTGATGCACACGTTGCCTCGTTTGATCCCAGCAACAGTGTTATTCCGTTTCCAAATAATTTACTGTTTACTGGCACAACAGATGGTACGCTTAATATACCTGTGACAGATGCGACTGATTTCTCCAATCCGCAAGTAGCCCTTAATACGCTTGATGGGTTTTCTACTATTGCACCGATATCCACAAGTTTTTCCACAGCAATAGATAGCAATTCCTTGGTTCCTCCAGCACTCATTTCACCCCCCCTGCCGGTGCCGGTGAGAGTGTTTCAAGTTACGTTAGTCCCTGGACCTGTTGAAGCGGGCCCCACTGGACTGGTTGCCTCAATAGATACTGAGTTGGTTTTCGGCGTTGATTTTATCGCAACACTCTCAAGCCTAGACACCAGCAATTCAACATTGGTGATATCTCCACTCAAACCATTGGCCAAGAGTAGTAATTACTTCGTTGTGTTAACCAACGGTATTAAAGCGCCGGATGGCAAAGCCTTCGCTGCTGATGTTACATATGCACTGGCAAAAAGTACTTCTCCATTAATCGTCATGGGAGAAAGTCAGGTTAATGCATTAGACGATACACAGGCGGCTGCTTTGGAGCCATTAAGGCAGCTTACGAACTTTAACGAAGCGGCGATGATAGCTTTCGATGCGGCGGTAAACAAGAATGATATAATTTTAAGTTGGACTTTTACTACGCAGTCAATCAGTGATGTGTTAGAGCAAGTGCAATCAGACGTGTCAGCACTGGGAGTTCCTCCGGCATCCACATTGGCAGATAGTCTGGTTGATTCACCAGCTGTTGCTGCAGCTATCTATGACGGTACATTGACAATACCCTATTACTTAACGGCTGCAGAATCAGGAAATAGTTTCGATACAGCACCGCTAAATAAATTTTGGCTTGCGCCTGGTGATTTATTTTTAACTCCGCCCAATATCACGCCTGTGCCAACTGCTTCTCGGAATATTCCATTAATTGTATCTATTCCTAAACAACCCATTACGAAACCAGCCAGTGGTTGGAAAACAGTGATCTTTCAACATGGCATTACTGGAGACCGCACTAACATGCTTGCTGTAGCTGACGCATTGGCCGCAAAAGAATTTGCTGTTGTTGCAATAGACATGCCATTGCATGGTATTACTGATGAATCGAATCCGTTTTATAAGTCAGACATCGAGCGACATTTTGAACTGGATCTTGTCGATAATAGCACAGGTTTGCCTGGTTCAGATGGTGATATTGATTCATCAGGCCAGCATTTTATTAACTTAAGTAACGTGTTAGTTTCACGTGACAATGTTCGGCAAGCGGTATCTGACCTTTTTAATCTAACAAAAGCGTTAGCAGACATGAGTTACGATGGCGTAGCTGGTGGTGACTTTGATCTTACTAATATCTATTTTGTAGGCCATTCTTTGGGCGGTATCGTGGGTTCGACATTTCTAGCATTGGAACCCAGCGTAAAATCTGCCGTCCTGGGCATGTCTGGTGGCGGTATCGCAAAGCTGCTTGACGGTTCGGCGACGTTTGGTCCGGTAATCGCAGCCGGTTTATCTGCTAAAGGTGTGGTTAAGGGCACTGCTGATTATGAACGTTTCATGGGCGCAGCACAAACCGTTCTGGATTCAGGCGACCCAATCAACTACACCGCTAACACAGTACTAAATCGAGGGATCTTGATGTTTGAAGTCGTAGGTGGAGGAGGGAATTCGCCTCCCTCCGACTTGGTCATCCCCAACACCGTGCCTGATTCAAACGATACAGCAAATACCGTACCTGGCGTGCTTTCCGGTACCGATCCCATCGCAAAGTTAATGCAGTTAGTGCCATATACTACCAGTCAACCAGCACCTGGCTTTAAAAAAGCGTGGGTAAGATTCAGCGCAGGGGATCATTCTTCACTATTTTCACCGGCCACATCAGCGGCAGCCACTGCGGAAATGCAAAATCAAATGACAAATTTTCTAATCGATAACGGAACAGCACTCACCATTGTGGATAACACTGTGATTGCACCGAATCCGTAATTGTATTTATTTAGGTTAAACCTATAAAATGTAAATGTGCTTAAAATTCTAACATAAGGGTATTGCGCCACCGGCTAGCGGATTACTGGGCACCTGAAACAGTTTTTAATTGATTCTTTGGTCTTGTGGGCATAAAGTTATTTTAATTGGAGCAGTGCTAAGCAGTATCAGGGACGGTTTGTTAGTATATACTAATATTTAATAGCGCCTGATATCACAAAATACATAGTGGGGTCTGTGGTAATGTGTCGGAAATGGCGTTAGTTTATGGGTTAGTTTATGGAGAGGGCATGCTGATGGTAAAATGTAAAAACGTCGGCCAAATATTCTTTATTTTTGTACTGTACAACTCTTTTTTTGCTGCGCCAGCACTTGCTGAGGCCTCTATCAGCGAAGGAAAAAAACTGGCGCTGGAATTTTGTGTGGCTTGCCATCAATTTGCGGATACAAACCAGGCGGGTTCGTTGGGGCCGCCATTGAAATCGATGAAATCCCGTTTTCCAGATCGTAAGATTATTTATGATATTATTTATGATCCGGCTGCCGCAATAAATGCGCATACAATGATGCCGCCGTTTGGTCGTAACAAGCTCATAACAAAAGAGGGAATAAATAAAATTATTGATTTCTTGTACTCGCTTTAGGGAAAGAGGATACAAAAATGCATCACCATAATCAGTTATCCATATTATTTGTCTTAACTAGCTTGTTATTGGCAAATTCAGTTTTATACGCAGGACCAAAAGATGACCTGGAACGGTATCAGGGTTATTTTGAAAAACGTTTCAGCGACCTGAGTCTCAATGATTTCTCCAATGGATTATATAATTTTGACAAAGGCAGGCGTGATCAATGGGAAGCCATAATGGAATTCCCCCAGTATGAAATTTCAATTGAAGAGGGAGAAGCGCTATTTAATACACCGTTTCGCAATGGCAAGCGCTATGCGGATTGTTTTGACAAGCGTGGCGTGGGGATTGCGCAGACCTACCCACGCTTTAACACAAAAACCGGCAAAGTACAAAACCTGTCAGCCGCAATTAATGAATGCCGGGTGGCGAATGGAGAAAAGGCGCTGCCGTATTTAAAAGGTAAGATAGTCAAACTGCTAGCTTATATGGCGGATACATCCCGTGGAAAGCGGATTGATATTCAGGTTCCCGGTGATCCCAGGGCGCTGGCAGCTTACGAGGATGGTAAACGGATATATTTTACACGGCGGGGTACGCGGGATTTTGCCTGTTATCACTGCCATTGGGAAGCGGCCAGCCAAAAAATTAGAGGTAATGTGTTGAGTACTGCGGTGGGTCAGGCTACCCATTTTCCCAGCTATCGGTCAAAATGGGGCGCAGTTGGACCTATTCAGCGGCGTTATAAGGGCTGTATGAAAAATGTCGGGGCAGTACCTCTGAAAGAACAAAGTGAAGCGATGAATAATCTGGAATATTTCCACACCTACATGAGTAACGGTATTTCAATGAACGCGCCAGGGACACGTTTTTAATGAAAAGAGTTAGCGATAAGGGAGAATAATATGAAAAAGAGAGTTTTTTGTATCGTGTTTTTCTTTTTATTAGTTGCGTCGACACCTGGTTTTTCAGCACCTAAATCGTCAATATCGAATGTTGAGGCTATTTTGAAACAAGCGACGACATTGCATGAGAAGGCAATTGCCATTCAAGGTGGGTGGAATATTACTGAAAAATTTATAAAAAAAACCAAAAGTTTACTGACTAGTGGCAACATAAAAAAGGCGTTAGAGGCGGTAAATGAGGCCAGGGATTTTGCTGAGCAAAGCGTTAAACAGGCCGAAACACAAAAAAAGAATTGGTCAGAACCGCCGTATCTAAAATAAAAAACACCTTCCCTGCTATTGGCCAATAGCGACAGTTGCTCACCACTTTATTTAGGATTATGTCAAACAAGAAAGCACCCTTAAGATATTGAATTTAATAATAAAATTAATAGACGGGCGGGTGGATTGATGTTGCGATATATTGTTAATTACGAAATATCGTTGAATATATTACGAAATTAAGTTAATTATTTGCCCAGTGCAATAACGAACGTTATCGTTATGTAGTTTATTTGTGTGGTTTAAGGTTATAAAAAAATTATTGAAGTTTCCTGCTATCCTTTGTGGAGATATAGTGCTCTAATTAAAAGTATGGGGCTTTTATTTGTGATTCACTGATGTTTATTGGGTGAATTAGGCCGCAAAATGTTGTTATAGTACTTACTGCGCTTGCTGAAAAAAGTCGGAGCGTGATTATTATCCAGGAGGTTTAATATCATGAAACATTTTTCCAAGTTAATAAAAGCTGGCGTGTGTTTGATAGGGTTATCGGTTTCTTTTGGTGTATCAGCGCACCGGGCTATGGATCCAGCACATCAGACGAAGGTGATCACGGCTGAATCTGGTCAGGTGATCCCAACTAACATACATGTAGAGCAGACTGACGGCGGTGTGCGCGTTAGCGGACTCTTGCGCAAGACTCGGCACAGCCATTTGCGAATTCACGGACGCGTAAATGTCGATTTAATTGGTCCGGGTGGTGCTGTTTTAGAGCATAAATCTGTGCAGATCCGACCCTACTCAATTTCCAGAGCGCGACATAATCGCTGGGTTCGCTTTTCCGTGCTGCTGCCGTCCACTGGTACATTAAATAACAATACGATTAAAGTGAGTTATGCCAGATATAAGACCGAGAAGGGTGGAGAAAGCTAACAGGGCTAACTGGCCTTTACAGTACGAAATAGGCAAAATTGCGGTTTGTTCTAGGTAATATCGTCATTTTTAGTTTGTATGGCATCACGAGAATGCCGTTATCGTCGACTAGCCACGTTGCATAACGACCCACAAAATCATCCAACTGATTTATTTAGGTTTAATGAAACGGGCGTTTTAGTCACTTTTGTTTCGAGGGATTGGCGGAACCCGGTTTTCGTTTCCAAGGCCAGTTTAAGTACAGCCACACCGACGTCAGCGACCGTTGATCCGGAACTACTTTGTTTTTCTGAAACTTTTGATGTTTTATCACACAAGACCAGGCGAATTCAAATCCATGGTTCCTTGGTGCTACAATAAGCGGCGGCGCTGGGCTGTGGGCTGGCTATTCAAAATTAAAAATAAATCAATAATAAAGATTAGTTTTAGTTAAACATCGAGACGAAAAATTTGTGATATTTAAAAAATTATCTGAGCAAAATCCCTGTTCCGACCTAACGACAACAATTGATCCATCTGGTGGAATAGAGTATCCAGATGGCAATCGTTATAACCTGACAACAGACAATGTTTGCCAATATATCGATAACCTTTCCCCATTCGTTGCATGGGGGTGACATGTTTTTTATAAACGATCCTCAGATATTTAGAAGACAAGCGCATAACCCGTCATTTGGTGCGCTAAAACGTCTGTTACCCGAAGGTACAGCGGAACAGTTAACAGATTTTTATGTCCCTACAAATACTTATTTTCCAACATTGGCGATGTACAAGGTCCTTCAGTCTCATCTCATAGATGCGCTTACCTGCTATCCTGATCAGAATGAACCTCTTGTCGATGTGTTGGCGCCACTGGTGGGGATTGATTCGAACTGCCTTGTTTTAGCAAATGGTTCGACCGAATTAATTACCTGGATTGACCGGTTGTTTCTGTCAAATACACTTTTTACTGATATTCCCACGTTTGGGCGCTGGACTGATCAGCCTGTTGAATCGGGTAAAAAAGTGCAGGTTTATCAGCGATTAGAAGAGAACGAATTTCAAATGAACATCGATGAGTTTGCAAAACAGGCGATTAGGCATCGAGCTGATGTTGTCGTGCTCTGTAATCCTAATAATCCAACCGGTGCTTATCTGGCGTATGATCAAATGTTAGCGTTATTGGATAAGCTGGCTTCAGTGGATCTGGTTGTTATCGATGAGTCATTTATTGATTTCGTCGATCTACCCTTGCCGACGTCTATTCAACGGGCTGCTACGCAAAGGCACAACGTGATAGTCGTTAAGAGTTTAGGGAAATGCTTTGGTTTGCCTGGGGCGCGAATTGGGTACGCGGCAGCCAGTCCAAATCTAGCTGAAAGGATACGTCGTGCATTACCACTGTGGAATATTAATGGGCTTGCAGAATTGGTATTGCGTCAACTCGGGGCGCATTGGGAGGAATTCGAAAAAAGTCGTAAACAAGTTATTGTGGACCGGGATTATTTATTTCAGCGATTGCAAACTATACCCGACTTAGCGGTGTACCCTTCGCAAACGAATTTTGTTTACACTAAAATGCCCGAAAATATTTCGGGCATTGAGTTACGGGACTATTTAGCGAAGCATTATGGCTTCATTATCAGAGAGTGTACCAATAAACTGGGGGCCACCAGTCAATTTTGTAGAATCGCCGCGACACCTAAATGCGCCACTGACAAATTAATTCCGGCCATTGACGATGGCATCGTTAAATTAGGCAAGATTGATATAGTCCATTCGTCTCAGAATTAATCGAAGGTTCCTTCAATGTTTAAGCTTATTTAATAATTTATTAATATAATATAATAGTTTTCTCATGTTGAATTAAGGTGTTGCTCATGTTTGATTAATGCATAGGCCCCTTCTATTTCGTATTCTCCGATAGACCGCTGAAAAAATATCAATCGTTAAGCGAATAACATTTCCGTTTTTCTATCTGAAATTTAATTGAATATCAGTCAAGGGGGATACAATGACTAAAAGTAAATTCAAACATCCATTTGCAGCTGTTGGTTTTCTTGCACTAGTCTTTTGCATCAATTTGAGTACGGCCGCTGCCGGTGTAACGCGGGAATACTTTGTTGCTGCTGAAGACGTTGTGTGGAACTATGCGCCCAGTGGAAAGAATCTTGTCAATTGTCTGGGGCAACCTGCGCCCTGTGCAATACCTCAGCCATGGACTAATAGCCATATATTTAACAAAACGCGCTATATAGAATACACCGATGGAACGTTTACAGTTAAAAAACCGCAAGCCGAATGGTTAGGTATCCTGGGGCCGATAATACGTGCAGAAGTGGGTGATAAAGTCATTGTGCATTTTTGCAATAACTCAAATTTTGGCGCGCTAGGCATGCATCCGCATGGATTCCGCTACACAAAAAAAAATGAAGGTGCGGATTATT
>CAZWBV010000090.1:0-9537 GCA_964632225.1 uncultured Gammaproteobacteria bacterium
AGGATTGTTAAATGTGCATTTAAAATGCTGAGGTTTAGCCTGACGGCTATGCCCTTGTGGGGTTACCGCTGTTCATCACATAAGTTCACATGAATGAATAATGAATATTTTATTGATTATTCATAATTTAAATGCTATAAAACCCTAATGGCCACTGCAGCAGAAAACTCAGAAGAAATCCGTCAACGCATATTGCAGGCAGCGGAAGAACGCTTTCGTGTGTATGGTTACGGCAAAACAACGATGGCGGAAATCGCCAAAGACAGCGCCATGTCAGCCGCTAATTTATACCGTTATTTTGAAAACAAATTGGATATTGGCGCTTTTCTTGCCCAACAATGCATGGCACAACAGCTTGATATTCTGCGCGAAGTGGTTCGACAGCCCAAGCTCACGGCCGCAAAGTGTCTGCAAGAGTTTGTACTCGCTAAACTGCGATTCACCTACAATAGCTGCAAATGTGAAGATAAAATCAATGAGTTAGTGGCAATTATCACCAGCGAAAAAAAAGAAATCGTGTATCACAATATGCTAACCGAACAAGCGCTGATAGCAGAGATATTGTCTGAGGGCAACAAATCCGGTGAGTTTGATATTGCTGATGTGCTTAAAACCGCAGAATCCGTGCAAACAGCCACTGTAAAATTTGGCGTACCGATATTTATGAATCTGTATCCACTTGCAGAATTCGAAAAAATGGCCGCTGGTGTCGTCCAACTGTTATTGCGCGGTCTTCAAAAACATTAGAATTCCGACTTGACTATGCAGGTGCGCGTGTCACTCAAGCCGATAAAAAGTAGCCTATAAAAAGTGAATATTTTCTAATTTATTAATTATTCAGGGCAACAGGAGTCCAACTATGGCGAAAGAAAAAATTAAAGATTCATTCGCAGCAAACGTCGGTACGTGGGTGGTCAATCACAAGTGGCGGGTACTGTTGCTTTCGCTCATTGTCATTTTTACTGCCGCCAGTGGCGCGCGGTTTCTAGGCTTTATCACCGATTATCGTGTCTTCTTTTCCCCTGATGACCCCAAGCTCATCGCGTTCGAAGCACTACAAAACACTTACACCAAAAATGACAATGTGCTCTATGTTATAGCACCAAAAAATGGTCAGGTGTTTACGCGAAAGACACTGGATAGCATCGAATTACTAACAAAAGAAGCATGGCAAACACCATATTCTATTCGTGTTGACTCGATTACCAATTTTCAGTTCATTACCGCTATTGGAGATGACCTGGTCGTTCGGGATTTGGTTGAAGACAGTCTGTCTTTGAGTGATAAAGAGCTGCAATTCGTCAAAACCACCGCACTCCAAGAACCCCTGCTGGTAAATCGCGCCATCTCGCCAACCGGACATGTTACTGGTATCAATGTCACAATCCAGCTACCCGATGAAAAGGGCGGCGGTGTTGTGCCAGAAATTGCTGAATTCTCACGAGATCTAGCAGAAAAAATAAAGGCCCAAAACCCGGAACTCGATATTTACCTTACCGGCATGATCTTTATGAATAACAGCTTCAAGGAATCGTCACAAAAAGACATGAAATCCCTGGTGCCACTGATGTTCCTGGTTGTTATTCTGGTCGTTGGGCTGCTGCTACGCGTCATATCTGGCACAGTGGCCACTGTCATTGTCATTTTCCTGTCTATCCTCGCCGGCATGGGCCTGGCTGGTTGGTCAGGAATCAAATTAACACCGCCTTCTGCCAGCGCACCGAATATTATTCTGACATTAGCCGTCGCCGATTGCGTGCATATTTTAGTGTCCTTCCTGTACAACATGCGGCACGGCATGGAAAAGAAACTGGCGATGATTGAAAGTATCCGCATTAACTTTCAACCCATATTCCTGACTAGCCTAACAACCGCCATTGGTTTCTTGAGTATGAATTTCAGTGACTCACCACCATTTCAGGATCTTGGAAACATTGTAGCAATGGGCGTAACTGCCGCATTTTTTCTTTCGATCACAACACTGCCTGCTCTCATGATGGTGCTGCCTGTTCGCGTTCGCGAAGGCGAAACGTATGGTCATAACATGATGGATAAGCTCGGAGAATTTGTAATCAATTACCGTAGCAGATTATTATGGTTTCTCAGTGCCGCCGTCATTATATTAGTTGCATTTATTCCAAACAATGAATTAAACGACGAATTCGTAAAGTATTTTGACGAAACAGTCGATTTTCGCAAAGCAACAGACTTTACTACTGAGAACCTTACCGGCATTTACTTGATCGAATACTCACTAAAGTCAGGTGAAAATGGCGGCGTTAGCGACCCGGAATTTCTAAAAACTGTCGACAAATTTGCGCAATGGTATCGAAAGCAGCCCGAAACCCTGCATGTAAATACTGTTACGGATGTTTTTAAACGCCTGAATCAAAATATGCACGGTGATGATGTTGCTTGGTATCGGTTACCTGAAGATCGCAACCTTGCTGCACAATATTTATTGCTCTATGAAATGTCACTGCCCTACGGCCTCGATTTAAATAACCAAATCAACATTGACAAGTCGGCGCTGCGATTTACTGCAACATTAAAGAGCTTGTCCAGCAATAATTTAATTGCGCTTGAAGAACGGGCACAACAATGGCTTACAGACAATGCCCCCGCCGAAATGAAAACTGAGGGTGTCAGCCCTTCCATTATGTTCGCCCATATAGGCAAGAAAAATATTATTAGCATGTTAACAGGCACCACCATCGCGCTCGTTCTAATTTCATTCATACTCGTTATCGCGCTGCGCTCGATTAAAATTGGTCTGATTAGCTTGATACCCAATCTCGTGCCTGCGGCAATGGCATTTGGCGTTTGGGGCCTGTTCGTGGGTGAAGTCGGGTTAGCTCTTTCTGTGGTGTCAGGTATGACCTTAGGCATCGTTGTTGATGACACTGTGCATTTCTTAAGTAAGTATTTACGCGCACGGCGCGAACAAAACAAAGACGCCTTTGATGCGGTGCGTTACGCTTTTTCAACGGTGGGCACCGCACTGTGGATTACGTCGCTGGCACTCATCGCTGGTTTCTTTTTATTGAGCTTCTCAACATTCAAACTAAATTCAGGCATGGGTCTGTTAACGGCTATCGCCATCGCGATCGCATTAATTGTCGATTTTCTGCTACTGCCGCCACTATTAATGAAACTTGAGGGAAAGAAAAATGAAAAATTGGCTAGCGTTTCCGCAAAAGCACCAAGCTAAGCATAAATTCGGAAAATATTTATATCGTGTTAAAATGGGCATTAAAAAGGGAACGCTGCTTGTCAGCGCGCTATTGCTAACGACTGTATGCCAGGCGGAAACTGCGGAAGAAGAAACTGCGGAAGAAAAAGGTCTGGCAATTGCAATACAATATGACCAACGTGATCTTGGTTTTTCGGATCTAACCGCCAACATGACGATGACGCTACGTAACAAACATGGCGACGAAACCACACGATTGATTCGAATTAAAACACTTGAAGTCGCCGACGATGGCGACAAATCACTGTCTATCTTTGATACTCCTGCAGATATCAAGGGCACTGCCATGCTGACATTTTCACATAAGCTTGCCCCTGACGACCAGTGGTTATATCTACCCGCACTAAAAAGAGTTAAGCGCATTTCATCTCGTAATAAATCCGGTCCTTTTATGGGCAGCGAGTTCGCGTTTGAAGATTTAGGCTCCCAGGAGACCGAAAAATTCAAGTATAAATATTTACGCGACGAAATCATTGACGGCAAAGATTGTTTTGTTGTTGAAAGATTTCCCCAATACAAATACTCCGGATATAAACGGCAGGAAGCATGGTATGACAAAAAGGAATACCGCCTTATAAAAATTGTGTTTTACGATAGAAAAAATTCATTATTGAAAACATTAGACTATTCCAACTACCAGAAATATCTTGACAAACACTGGCGCGCAGGAAAAATGCACGTTCAAAACCACCAAACAAACAAAAGTACCACGTTACTATGGAAAAATTATAAATTTAAAATCGGTCTTAGCGACCGGGATTTTAATAAAAATGCGTTGAAGCGAGCCAGGTAATAGAATGCCTGGTCGATATTAAGACATGTCAAGATTATACTTTTCATTTTTATCGTTATTATTTTTTAGTGCGACACAGGCTGGAGAATGGTCCGGATTCGTATCGCTGGAATCGCGTTATTTTTATGAAGATGCATCATCAGCGCTACAAAATAATGCGAATACCTCTATCGCTTTTTTACCGGAATACCGAGCCGAGTGGGACAAAGGCTATCAATCCCTGACCTTTACACCCTTTGTCCGCCTCGACAGCCAGGATTCAGAACGTAGCCATGTTGATATTAGAGAATTAGTCTGGATAAAAGCTGAAAAAACCTGGGAAATACGTGCAGGTATTAGCAAAGTATTTTGGGGTGTCACTGAATCACAGCATCTTGTCGACATTATCAACCAAACTGACCTGGTCGAAAACTTTGATAGAGAAGATAAATTGGGGCAACCCATGTTAAATGTATCACTAATAAAAAATTGGGGCATTGTCGATCTGTTCGTATTACCTGGATTCCGCGCACGCACATTTCCGGGAAACAGCGGTCGATTACGTACACTCCTGCGTGTTGATACTAGTCAGGCGAATTACGAATCATCCAGCGAAGAAAAACATATTGATTATGCTGTACGTTGGTCAAACACACTGGGCGATTGGGATATCGGACTGTCACATTTTTATGGTACCAGTCGCGATCCTTCACTAACCCCAGGGTTCGACAACACAGGCAACCGGGTGCTCATTCCACGCTACGACCTAATCAATCAAACAGGGATAGACATTCAAGCCACATTGGAAAGTTGGCTGTGGAAACTTGAAGCGATTCATCGAGCTGGACAAGGTAAACGTTATTACGCAACAACTGCTGGACTAGAGTACAGTTTTTATGGCATTTTTGAAACAGATACCGACTTGGGTATCGTCTCGGAGTATCTGTATGATGACCGTGGCGAAGCAGCACCCACACCTTTTCAAAATGACATACTCATTGCGCTGCGTTTTACCTTAAATGACACCCAAAGTAGCGATGCACTCATTGGTGCAATTATCGACCTGGACAATGACTCTGTGTTTTACAGCGTAGAAGCAAGCCGCCGCCTGGGCGAAAGCTGGAAATTAAACCTGGAAATTCGTGCTTTTCAATCAGCGCCCGTAAACGATGATTATCTATCACTGGATCTAGCATATTACTTTTAACCTAAATAAATAGTATAGCCCCGGCTAACGACCCAAAACCCGCTTCACTGCCCCCACACGCAACTTACGCAACTCATCCGATATCGCTTTTCCCGTAAAGCCCTTTTCAACGACTTGTTTTGTATCCACCTGCGCTGCGGCATTATAAGCAGTCCGGAAAATATCTGCTTGTGGAAAAATTGATTTTTCAAATCCTTTTCGTCCTTTGGCGTCTGCTTCTACGGAAATCAAAAACAGCTCTAAACGTTCAGGACGACGAAACACATCCAAAGAATCAAACGTTTTCACAAACGTCTCAGGGCGCAGTTCATCGGCTCGAAACACTTTTGTATGATACTCAGCTACCAATAATGCCAGTTCGCGGAAATCATTGGGGATAGAAAACCGGTCACATAATTTATTAACCAGGCCGACACCGCGCAATTCGTGTCCAATATGCTTTGGCCACAGTTCTTTCGGTGTGGTACCTTTACCTAGATCATGCGTTAACGCAGAAAAACGCACGCGCTTGTCTTCCGTTAATTTCGCGGCCTGCTGCAATACCATCATCACATGTATGCCGGTATCTATTTCCGGATGGTATTTTTCTGTCTGCGGCACACCGAACAAACGATCAACCTCCGGAAAAAGCCTTTTTAATGCGCCACACTCGCGTAACACAGTAAAAAATACTTGGGGATTGTTCTCGCCTAAAGCACGGTTCAATTCAGCCCATACCCTTTCTTTTACTAACGCATCAACCTCGCCGTTATCGACCATTTTCTGCATTAAGCACCGGGTGGGCTCTGACACGCTAAAGCCGAGTTCATTAAAACGCGCAGCAAACCGGGCAATACGCAAAATACGCACCGGATCTTCCACAAAAGCGGATGAAACATGTTTTAATTTTTTCGCTTTGAGATCTTCTTGCCCGGCAAAGGGGTCTACTAGGCGGCCATTTTTATCTTCGGCAATCGCGTTAATGGTTAAATCTCGGCGTTGCAAATCCTCCTCGAGGGTGACTGTTTTATTATGGTCAAATTCAAATCCGCTGTATCCGGGTGCTGTTTTACGCTCTGTACGCGCCAACGCATATTCTTCTTGCGTCTGTGGATGTAAAAACACGGGAAAATCCTTGCCTACCTGGCGATAACCCAGCGCAATCATTTCTTTAGGTGATGCACCCACAACCACCCAGTCCCGATCTTTTACTTCAAGACCAAGAAGTTTGTCGCGAACCGCTCCCCCTATGAGATAAATTTCCATATACTTAGTTTACTGTCAGAAGAGGAAATTAACCAGTGATGCCGCCAGTAAAAAAATACTTATTAATCGCACGTCTAGGCACGATAGTGCTTATTTCAGGATGCAGCAACCTGGGGTACTACGCACAATCGATTAGCGGGCAAATCAACATATTAAATAATCGTCAACCCATTAAAGAACTACTGCAATCAGATGACACGGAACCTGTGTTAAAGCAAAAACTGGCGTTGGCGCTTAAGATGCGCGAATTTGCTACAAATGAGCTTGACCTGCCTGAAAATGATAGCTACCGGAGTTACGTTGATACCGGCAGTCCCTACGTCGTCTGGAATATCGTTGCCGCGCCAGAATTCTCATTACAACTGGAAGAATGGTGTTTCCCTTTCGCCGGCTGTATTCGTTATCGCGGTTATTTCGCCGAAAAAGATGTTATCGAATACGCGAAACAATATAGAGAAAAATCCTACGACGTATACTTGCGCGGCGTTGAAGCATATTCCACGTTAGGCTGGTTTGATGACCCTCTTTTAAATACCGTGATACATCGGAGTGAAGCCAGTCTTGCCGGGCTGATTTTTCATGAATTGGCACACCAGGTGGTGTATGTTGATAATGATTCTGCTTTTAATGAAAGTTTTGCCAAAACGGTAGAACTGGAAGGAATACGATTATGGATGATAGACAACGGTACAGAAGACGCCTTTAAAAAATATAAAAAAAATTCTTCAAGGCGCAATGATTTTGTCAAGCTGGTGAAAAATACTTATAGCAAATTGGAACGACTGTATACGCAAGACTTTGCCGATAATGAAAAACGCGAAAAAAAACAGGCTATCATCGACGAAATGAGAAATATCTATAAACAGCTAAAACACCACTGGGGCGGTTACGAGGGTTACGACAAATGGTTTTCAACCGAAATAAACAACGCAAAAATCGCCGCAATAACCACGTACGCAGATTATGTGCCTGCGTTTACTACATTATTACAACAACACAATAATGATTTCAAACAATTTTATATTGCCGCTTCAGAACTGGGTGACCTAAAAAAACGAGAACGTGATATAAAATTGCAGCGTCTGGGGACGCCCTAATCTTAATCTGCGCTGATATCACTTTGACGAGTACTTTGACAGAGTACCCGTTCTTAAAATCAGTTTCTCCTAGCATTAGCCCGGTAATCATAATATCGTCCGCGCGAATTTTTCTGCGCCAGATATTTTGGCATAACCGCCTCTACCGACTTGGGAATCGTATTAAAAATAGCGGGAAACTCTTCATCGCAAATGCTATCTACTTGCAATGATTTATAGTTATCCCGAGAAAAGGGTTGCGTCGGCAATAAACCCAATAGTGTCGCCTGCAAACTGGAAAGCCCATTACCCAGCCCCAATACATGCCGTTTAATCCCAATTTGACGAGCGGTGAATTCAACCAGTTGCTTTAAAGAATACACTTCCGGGCCACACAGTTCGTAGCGTTGACCGTAAGTATTTCTATTATCTATTGCTTTGACAAAACAATTAACCACATCACCGATATAAATCGGTGCAAACTTGGATTCTGGACAGGCCAATGGAAATATGGTTGGTGATATTTTTAGTAATCCGGCAAACCGGTTAAAAAAATCATCATCTTGTCCAAAAATAACAGAGGGCCGAAAGCTGGTTACATTTATTCCATCCGCCTCGTGCACCTTGTTTTCCGCAATGCCTTTGGACTTAAGATAATGACTTGCGCCTTTTTCCGCATCTGCATTGAGTGCGCTCATATGTAGCAATCTGTTTATATTATTTTTCAAGCAAGCAGAGATCACTTTTTCCGTCAGTTCAATGTGGGATACATTAAAGCTGTTATTGTGACCACGTTGATTAAGAATGCCGATGAGATTAATAACAATATCAACCCCCGCCAGATGCCGGTTTAGCTCATTTGCATTATAAACATTCGCATTGATAACGCTTACATCGGGCAACACCAAGAGTTCCCGGTGCCGCTCCCGTTTACGAGACAACACCTTTACCCGGTAAGCTTCTTTTATCAACTCGCCGATTAAATGCCGCCCAACAAAACCGGTACCCCCTAACACACAAACTGTTCTTTTTCTGATCACCAGTAACTCCTAAAAGAAATAATTTTTAGCCACCCACGTCGGCATTCAAACTTTGGCTTTCAAAAGAATCGAATGCAGCCCAAGTGTAGCAAATTTTGACCAAGGAAGACCCCCCTCAATATGGAGGGTATTATTGATTTTTTGGAGGTATTTTCGGCATGCGCTCGAATAAGGTCATATGTTTACCATCGAGACGCTGATCAAAAATAGTCGTGAAAGCCATCACGTTTTTGACGTACTGACGGGTTTCGGAAAAGGGAATAATTTCTACCCACAAGTCGGCCGGCATGTCCGTATACTTTGGTAGCCATTTTTTTACCCGCTGGGGTCCTGCATTATAAGCCGCCGTTGCTAATATCTGATGACCATTTTGCTTATCTAACATTTGTTTTAAATACCCACTCCCCAATCGGATATTTTTATCCGCGTTGAGTAACTCATGGTTACCCCTCATTGGCAATTTTAATAATTTTGCCGTCTGCCTTGCCGTTGCTGGCATCAATTGCATCAACCCCAACGCACCGGCGCTCGACTTTGCATCCGACATAAATGCACTTTCCTGGCGAACTACACCATAGACCCAGGCAGGATCTAAGCGGTATCGGCGGGCGGAAGACATGACTTGTTTTAAAAAGGCCATTGGAAAACGAATATCGAGATCGCTAAAGTGCTTGCTCTGCGCAACCGTCAGTATCGCCCGGTCATACCAACCCCAACGGCTTGCTAATACTGCGGCGAGCTGTAATTGACGTTTATTCATTGATTTTAAGCCAAATTGCCATTCGCGACGCGCATCTACAATAAAGCCTAATCGATATAATTCATAAGCACGCGTCATTGATGGCATCAAAATCACTTCCGTAAGTTCATTCTCACGATGCGCTACCGACTCAATTTCAAAATCATACGCTCTACCCAGTCTATCGGCAGCCAGAAACCCATAG
>CAZWBV010000091.1:0-9497 GCA_964632225.1 uncultured Gammaproteobacteria bacterium
GGGGGAATTAAAAACCAGAATCATCGATGCAATGAACAAGCCTGCTGAAGGTAAGCCCTGGCATGAATATCGAAATATATTTATTAAACCAGCCCGTGTAAAAGGGGGCGTAAAGTTCTGGAAGGAAAATGAGGATACATTGCAACGGGCGGAGGAAAAATATGGTGTCCCTGCTGAATTTATTGTTGCGATTATTGGCGTAGAGACGCGCTACGGAGCAAATACAGGAAGCTATCGGGTGATTGATTCGTTAATGACTTTGGCGTTTAATTTCCCAAGACGTGGTAAATTTTTTCGTAGCGAATTGGAACAGTATCTACTTTTAACGCGCGAGGAGAAAATTGATCCTCTGTCTCTGAAAGGGTCATATGCGGGTGCCATGGGTAAGCCGCAGTTTATTTCAAGCAGCTATCGTCATTATGCAATAGATTTTGATGACGATGGAAAAAGGGATCTGTTGAGCAATACTGTAGATGTTATTGGAAGTGTCGCAAATTATTTTAGTGAGCATCGTTGGGTGCCAGGTCAAGCTGTGGTAAGTCAGGCAAAAATCAAAGGTTCCAAGTATAAGAAGCTATTGAAAAAGGGCCTTAAGCCGAAAACCCCGTTAAAACAATTTTCAGATTTTGGCGTGACTGTCTCTGATGATATTCCGGGAAAATTGTTGGGTGCGCTGGTTGAGTTGGAAGTAAAAAATGGGCGGGAATATTGGGTTGGGTTGCAGAATTTTTACGTAATTACCCGGTATAATCGTAGTCCACTCTATGCGATGGCGGTTTATCAACTTAGTCAGAAGATCCGTGCATCCCGTATGTCAGGATTAGCAAAAAATTAGATTCCTGGTCAGGATGACATGTTGCATCATTCGAATAGTTGCAGGCAGAGGTGATTTTCACTGTACTAGGTCCGACAGACTCATAGACTAGGATGTTTGCTATTATGAAGCTGTTTTTGGTCACCTTAATGTTGCTGTTAATTGTTGCATGCGGAAATAGAAGTAAGCGGGACGGCGGACCATCAAGTTCACCCATTGATATTGCTTCCATTCCCAATGCGACGCCCCGTGTGTTGCCAAAGAGTAAATACGGGAATCCGGCGTCGTATAGCGTATTTGGTAAACGGTATACTGTAATGAACTCGAGCAATGGTTATCGAAAAAAAGGCATTGCGTCCTGGTATGGCACAAAGTTTCATGGCAAACGTACATCCAGTGGCGAGTCGTATGATATGTATGCGATGACCGCAGCGCATAAATCATTGCCTCTACCTACTTTTGTAAAAGTCACCAATTTAAAAAATGGCAAAAGTATTGTTGTTAAGGTTAATGATCGTGGTCCATTCCACAAGGATAGAATTATTGATTTGTCGTATACTGCGGCGACCAAGCTGGATATTACAGATAATGGCACCGGGCTGGTTGAAGTTGTTGCGCTTAATCCTGTGGGGAAAAAATCTGCGCCGGTAAAAACCAATATGAAGGGAACCGTTGCTAAAACGCAGCATCAGCATAATATTTATGTTCAAATAGGTGCGTTTGCCGAACGAAGTAACGCGCAGGGTGTACAGTCGACATTGGCAGAGTCCGGTATTAAAAATGTGAAAATCAACCGGATTGGCTTGCCACGTGGCCCCATTTTTCGAGTGAGGGTTGGTCCATTAGTTTCAGTTCAGTCTGCCGATGAAGTAGTAGAGCGGCTAAATAATCTTGGTTATGCTGAATCCGCTATTATTGTTGAGACTGTTGTGGTTGAGTGAATGGTTGAGTGAAGAAAATACACACGGCGCTTAATTTGGCTAGCAAAAATATGAAGGTATTGAATTTTATGAGTTTAATGAAAATAATAACAGCAACGTTAATTTTATTTTTATCGTTGTTTTTGGTTAATGTCGCCGTGGCAGCACCTATTCTGGTGCCAGCGCCGCCGCCAATAAAGGGCAATGGATATTTATTGATTGATTATAACAGCGGCAGAATTATTGTTGAGAAAGACGCAGACACACGTATGGAGCCCGCAAGCCTGACTAAAATAATGTCTTCCTATGTCGTGGCGCATGAATTGAGCAAAGGAAATATTAACCTTGAAGACGAAGTTGTTATCAGTAAAAAAGCATGGAAAATGAAAGGTTCACGTATGTTTGTGGAAGTAGGTAAGCGCGTAACCGTTGAGGAGCTTCTTAAGGGGGTCGTTATACAATCTGGAAATGACGCGACAGTGGCGCTGGCTGAATATGTCGGTGGCAGTGAAGACGCTTTTGTCTCACTCATGAATCAACACGCGAAAGAACTCGGTATGTTGGATTCAAATTTTGTAAACAGTACAGGGCTCCCCGATGAAGATCACTATACAACCGCGCGAGATATGGCGACTATCGCCAATGCATTAATAAAAAATTACCCAGACCACTATGAGTGGTATTCAATCAAGGAATTCGAATTTAACGGCATTAAACAATACAATCGTAATAAATTATTGTGGCGCGATAAATATGTGGACGGAGTAAAAACCGGGCACACCGAATCCGCTGGTTATTGTCTTGTTGCTTCTTCTAAGCGAGATGGTATGAGGTTAATATCTGTCCTGTTGGGCGCATCAAGTGAAAATTCGCGTACAACGGAGAGCCAGAAACTATTGAGTTATGGGTTTCGTTTTTTTGAGACTCATCGGCTTTATGCTGCGAATGAAGTGTTGACCGATGCAACTATCTGGAAAGGTGATGCGAAAACAGTGCCATTAGGTCTAATGGAAGATCTCTATGTCACTGTTCCCCGGGGGCACTATAAGCGGCTGGAAGCATCGATGAATATCACGAGTAAAATTATGGCGCCGACTAACGAAGGGCAGGAACTAGGTAGTGTTGTTGTCACTTTGAATGAGGTGGATTTTGCGGAGCGCAAATTAGTCGCATTAAAGACGATTGGTTCTGGCGGTTTGTGGAATAATTTACTCGACGAAGTAAAGCTTATGTTTGAATAACGGCAATTAGAGATGGATCTGGAATAAGTATGATTGTTTTTCTGAACGGTAAATATCTACCGGTAGAGCAAGCGCATGTGTCTGTGCTTGATCGTGGTTTCATATTTGGCGACGGTGTTTACGAAGTAATACCCATTTACAATGGAAAATTACTGCGTCTTGATCAACATTTAGATCGTTTGAAGAAGAACCTCGATGCGATTCGATTGAGTTTATCCATTACTGCAGAACAATGGAAAGAAATATTAAACGAGTTGGTGCAATGTAATGGATATGCGGATAAAAACGCGGGTGTGTATTTACAGATTACTCGTGGTGCAGCACCGCGTGAACTTTCCTTGCCTGAAGACAGTGTACCCACTGTTTTTGCTATGTGTAATCCGGTGCTGCCCGCCGCGCCTGAATTGAGTGAACAAGGCGTGGTGGCAATTACGCTGGAGGACTACAGATGGAAGAATTGTCACATAAAATCAATTAGTTTGTTACCGAATGTGTTGCTCAGGCAACAGGCAGTTGATTCTGGGGCTGTCGAATCGATTTTGATTCGCGATAATTGCGCTATGGAAGGTGCGGCAAGTAATTTGTTTATCGTTCAGGACGGGCTGTTAATTACTCCGCCTAAAGGGCCGTTTTTATTGCCGGGTGTTACGCGTGATTTAATTTTAGAGCTTGCGTCTGAAAATAATATTACTTACAAAGAACAGGCAATCAAGGAATTTGAATTACGTGGTGCTGATGAGATATGGTTAAGCAGTTCGTTAAAAGACATTCTGCCTGTGACTAGCCTGGATGGTAGGAAGATAAGTCAGGGTGTCCCCGGACTTCTCTGGCACACCATGAATGACTTATTGCAGAATTTTAAAGCTAATTTATAAGAAGGCATGACAATGTCTATCTGCAGTTAGTGAGCCTAGAAAATGACTGATTCCTCTGATGAATCTCCCCTTAAGTTTCCCTGCGAGTTTCCGGTAAAGGCAATGGGTCTTTCTGGTCTTAATTTTGAAAAGCATGTGCTGGATATTTTTCGGCGCCATGTGCCTGGTCTTGATGAAACATTGATTACTAAGCGCGATAGTCAGGGTGGTAAATATGTTTCGATTACGGTCACCGTTCGGGCAAAAAATCGTGAACAGCTTGATGCTATTTATCAGGAATTGACAGACAGTCAGTATGTTGTTATGGCGCTTTGATGCGCCTGCAGGTCGAAAAAAATTCCACCCTCCCCATTCATCAAAGGAAATGGAGTAATTCCTTTTGATATAATGATAGATAATAAAAAAATTTTTGTTCGGCATTTAGGTTTGCGTGATTATATTCCGGTGTGGCAAGACATGCTGGAATTCACTGTGGCGCGTGATGATCAGACACCTGACGAAGTCTGGCTGCTGCAGCATGCCCCTGTATTTACCCAAGGGCTTAATGGAAAGCCAGAGCATATTATCGATCCGGGTGATATTCCGGTTGTTCAGGTGGACAGAGGCGGGCAAATTACTTATCACGGTCCGGGGCAAATCGTTGCGTATATATTGATGGACTTGGATCGGCGTAAGTGGGGTGTGCGAGACTTGGTAACGGCAATCGAAAAAACAATTATCGGATTATTGCGTGAGTATGGACTTGGAGCCCACGCAAAATCCGCTGCACCAGGCGTTTATGTCAGTTTAAATCAACAGGATGTGAAAATAGCGTCATTGGGGCTGCGAGTTAAACGGGGGCGAAGTTACCATGGGTTAAGCCTTAATGTAGATATGGATTTGGGGGCGTTTAATCGGATTAACCCTTGTGGTTATAGTGAGTTACAGGTGACCCAATTATCTGATTTAATCGAATTTGTTTCCCTAGAAAAAGTGGGTGAGCGATTAATGTATCATTTACAACAGCAATTCGCTTATGAAGATGTTTTAATGCGGTAGTCGATTCATTTACCGATTAGAGAAGAATTAAATGGCAGATAAAAAGAGTATAAAAAATTTAAAAAAGGTACGTATTTCCACTCATCAACGCGGGGAAGAAAAAGTATCGCGTATTCCGATTAAGGTTGTTCCTTCAGAAACGACTCAGCGTAAGCCGAAATGGATTCGTGCGCGTTCGCCCGCGAACAGCCGTAAGGTGGCGGCGTTGAAGGGTATTTTGCGTGAGCATAATTTGCATACTGTCTGTGAAGAAGCGTCTTGCCCCAATCTTGGTGAGTGTTTTGGGCACGGTACAGCGACATTTATGATTATGGGCGATCTCTGTACGCGGCGTTGTCCATTTTGCGATGTTGCACACGGCCGGCCTGAGCCGTTGGATCAGCATGAGCCGGTTAATCTTGCCAAAACCATAAAATCGATGGGGCTTCAATATGTCGTTATTACGTCGGTGGATCGGGATGATTTGCGAGATGGTGGGGCCGCGCATTATGTTGACTGTATAAGTGCTGTGCGAAAGATTTCACCGCAAACGCAAATCGAAGTCCTTGTGCCGGATTTTCGTGGCCGTATGGATGTCGCCCTTGGTATTTTAGAGAAGATGCCGCCCGATGTATTTAATCACAATCTGGAAACGATTCCGCGTTTGTATAAACAAGTCCGGCCAGGTGCTGATTATACATGGTCATTGCAATTAATTAAGCGTTTTAAGGAACTGTATCCGGATGTGCCGACGAAATCCGGTTTAATGTTAGGTCTCGGTGAGTCTATTGAGGAAGTCGAACAAGTCATGGTGGATTTACGGGATCATCGATGTGATCGGCTTACGCTTGGGCAGTATTTACAACCGAGTAAATATCATTTGCCTGTTGTACGATTTGTTGAGCCGCAGGAATTCGATAAATTGGCAGCGCTGGCTGAGAATATTGGTTTTTCAAACGTTGCAAGCGGGCCTATGGTGCGTTCTTCTTATCATGCAGACTTGCAGGCATCGGGTCAATTTGCATAAATATTTTCGATTGACTCAGAATTTGCCATTATCGTCAAAAATTAGTCATCTACGCTGTCCCCGTATTAATTTATATTTAACAATAGCTTTTATGGTTTTATGGAAGTAAATTACCAAGCTTTAAGGAATAATTAAGATTGAATTAAATTTTTGTGTGTTAACGGGTGTGTTACCGTAGGCCCCGATTTTTGAAATAGTTTATATAACTTTATATAACTTTGTATAACGAGAGGTGTTATGAAAGCTGTAATAAAACGAGTTTTGAGGTTAGTTGTTTGTTTATCAGGTTCTATGGCGGTGTCGCATGTTGCGCTGGCGGCCGACGTGGAACTGAGTGGTTTTGCAGACATTGTTTATACGCTATCTGATGGCATTAATGATACATCGACTGCTTCGGATGAAGGTAAATTTGATGTTTCAGCAGAGGTGGATTTGAAAACGGCTATTAACGACGCGATGTCAGTGCGAATTGATGTTGACTTAAATACGCAGCCTGGCGGGGATGATTCCAGTCGTATTGAACAGGCATTTTTTTCCTGGACGTCATTGTCAAATGTCAGCGTAAAGGGAGGCGTATATAATAACCCGTTGGGCTGGGAAGCGGAAGATGCCCCCGATTTATATCAAATTTCACACGGACAACTTTATAATATTTGGGATGACGTAACAAATTTGTCAGGAAATAACGTTGCCGGTGTAGAGGTATCTGCGATGATTGGTTCTGTCCAAGTAGCTGGTGCCATCTTGAATGACTTAGACGATGTTGTCGAAGAGCAGACCTTAATGGGGATTGTTAATTATTCACCGAAGCGAGAACCGAGATTAGCCGTGGAGGCTGGGTTTGTTACCCAGGATAGAGGCCTCAAAACGATTGTTGATGTTAACGCAACCTTCACGATGCCAATGTTAATCGCCGGTGTGGAAATTCTTCTTCCGGCAGAAGAGATCGATTTTGCCGTTGGTGCCACTGGTTCCTATTCAGTGACAGATCAGCTTTCAGTGACGGCGCGGGTTGATCATGTCCGATATGATCTGCCGGGGAACCCTGCAATTGATAACGCGATCAGTATTACACTTGCGGCGAGCTATGTGCTGGATAAAAATTTGGTGACCAATATTGAGTTTCGTATAAACGACAGCGACTTTACAGATTCTACAAGTGGTATTTTTAGCTGTAGCGTGTACGCGTGTGATGGTGAAATTATTCAGCTCGAAGTTATTGCTTCGTTTTAATCTACAAATACATACATCCCTCTGTTGCGGTTCAGTGATGTAGGGATGTATTTTTATATTTTGTTATCTCGGTTGTCCCGATTATCAGGCTTTCATCTTTTAGTCTCGGCTATCAATTTTACTTCTAAATATGGGTCTTCTGACTAATCAGTGAGTAAATTCTATAGCCTAGTTAGGTAATAGAAATGGAAACAGACCTACATTAATATAACGCTCGCACTCGTCGCATTTCCACTGAGTGCCCTCTGGGCATAGACGTAGTTTTGCGCTCTCGGCTTGAATCGTATCATAGAGTTATCCGGTAGCACGGCCATCGCCGTGTTAGCAACTATTGGTATTTTTGCAGCAGCTCATTACCCGAATGTTCGTTGTTTATATGTTTATTCGTAAAGCGATACTGGATGATGTTTCAAAACTCGCTGAGATACATGTTTCGGCATGGCAAGCGGCTTATGCTGGGTACTTGCCAGTCGCGTATCTTAATAGTTTAAGTATTGACAAACGTCTTTCTGACTGGACTGCATGGCTAAGCGACCCGGGACCAGGAACAACGATTGTTGTTGAAAATTCTAAGAACGTAGTCGGGTTTTGTGTATTCGGACCCGCTCGTGATAATGACAAAATTTCAGAACAAGTTGGCGAGATACTTGCTCTGAATATACATCCAAAATTCTGGCGATGCGGTTATGGTGAATTTCTTTGCAAGGAAGTATTAAATACAGCCCAACAACGTGAGTGGACATCGCTAATCTTGTGGGCGCTTAAATCAAATGAACGTGCGAAATTATTTTATCAATCCCTTGGGTTTAAGTCTGATGGATTTGAACGTACAGATTTAATAGATAGGGGTGTCTCATTCGAGGAAATACGATATTCTAAAGTACCGTATTTGTAATAGTCTGGCAGGGTGAATCCAGCAGGGGGACTTATTTTGGTATAGCAAGGCATTTTCTCCTTGTCATTAGTATTAGCAGAGAGTTCAAGTAACTTATACGACTGTATCTACAGAGTTGTCAATAACGGTCCTGTTGTTGATTTTTTAACTTTGCCGATGTTTTTATAATAATAGGCTTTTTCATTAATGGCATTTAATTAAAGTATGAGCGATAGACCGACGCATTTTGTTCTATTTGTCATTGTGTTGATTGGTTTAGTGGCGGTATTAGAGTTCGCGGTTGCGCGTGACGATAAGAAAACAAGCCTTAGCCAGCAGCGCAAGGACTTTGTCGCTGCGCGTGATGCGCTTGCAAAGGGAAGGATAGACACCTTTAACAAGGTGAGTCGTCGGTTAGGGTCGTATCCCTTATATGGATATTTACGTTACGATTATCTTTCGAAACGCCTGCAGCGAAAACCTAACGATGAACTGCGTGAATTTATTTCTACTTACTCCGATAGCCCAATAAGCCAGCGTTTACGCAGTAAGTGGTTATTTCATCTTGCCAGTAGAAAACGTTGGAAAACTTTTCTAGAGGAATTCAATAAGAAGCCAATAACGCAAGAAAGTAGCGTAAAACTTTATTGTCATTCGCTGCAAGCGCGCATAAACAGCAAACCATCCGCATCGCTGGATACCGGGTTTATGGATGAAATAAAGGCCTTGTGGTTAGTAGGGCGTTCTCGACCGAAGGTGTGTGATTCTGTTTTTAAAAAGTGGAAAGCGCAGGGTGGTATGTCGCAAGACATTATTTGGCAAAGAATTCGTCTTGCGATGAGTAATAAAAAAATTTCGTTGGCAAGGTTTCTGGCCAAATCACTAAAACCGGATGGCCAAATATGGGCGAGGTATTGGGTGCGTATGCACCGGCATCCCGCAGATATGCTGGTGCATTCGGCTTTTGTAAAAGACAGTTCGGTTATCCGCAATATATTGCAACATGGTATTAAGCGCCTGGCTGGATTGGATGTCGAGGCGGCAGTGACGCAGTGGCAAAGAATACAAGCGACGCATCGATTTAGCGATAAGGCCATTGCTAGTTTGGATCGGGATCTGGCGTTACGCGCAGCCTATAGAAATCATCCGCGAGCCGCAGAATGGTTGGGATTATTATCAGCAACTGACGATGTTGTTACGCCGTGGCGAATACGGGCTTCGTTAGCCAATCAGGATTGGGCTGATGTTTTGTCATGGATAGATACGTTGCCCGAATCTGAATTAAATTCCGATCGTTGGCAATACTGGCGTGGCCGAGCGCTGGAGAAAATTGATTTGAATCAGCAATTGGCTGGTGACTATATTGATATGGCGCAAGCAAGCTTTAGTAAAATCGCAAGTCATCGAAGTTACTATGGGTTCCTGGCCGCCGACAGACTTGATAGAGCGTATGATTTTGAAATTGAGTCGGTAGCGCATCGTGAGAATGAACTTAC
>CAZWBV010000092.1:0-6705 GCA_964632225.1 uncultured Gammaproteobacteria bacterium
ACTGTATATCACGGCGCTGTGAAATGCCATCCAGGTGCGTTTTCAATTCTTTAGCATCAGACACCCAAAGTGTCGCGGTTAAACTTTTTAAATGAACCGTTTCGGTCTCCTGCAATTGCTGTTCGATCAAACTGATATCGTTATTATAGTCTCGATACAACTGAAATACGGTTGTTAATAGTGTAATAAAAGAGCTAAACAGCACCACATAAATAATGAATTTACGGGCAACGCCAGACCTGACTTCAAGATGGGCATTCATTCGTCTATCCCCCCGTCAATGGCAGCAATATACGCAGGTAAGCGCGTTGATAGCTACCATCTGCTTTGAGTGCGCGCAACGCGGCAGTCAGTTTCGGCACTAATTGCTGGTGTTTTTTGTGTAGATAAACATACATACTGCTGCGGTCTAATGGCGGCTCAAGCATTCTTATCCCCGTCATCCGATGTTGATTGATATAACCCAAACCTGCCCACCGTGAATAGACGATCGCATCCACCCGGTCTTTTTGCAACATGGTAAAAAGCTGGTTCACATTTTTGACTTTTGTCAGTTCAGCTGCGTGAGTGATATTTCTTTCCAGAATTTTCCAGCCAGTGATAATGGAAACAGAATACCTATTCAGGCTTTGCCAATTGTCAATTAGCGATGTTATATGTTTAGTAAACACCACAAATTCAAGGTCAATGATGGGTTCCGGCACTTGGATCAAATTGGGATAGATTTTCTGCAGCCCACCAATACGCAGTAAATCACCATCGTCGATACCAGCATTCGCATTGATCAATGCACGTTCAGCCGGTAATTTAACTGATTTTAATTCATAACCGATGCGTTCTAAAGCGTCTCCTACAATGACATCGACAAAACCATTTTGTGATTCGTTGGTTAGCGGAGTGGTAAGCGCTGTGTTCAACACCAATCGTTCTGTCGCGAAAACTAAATCAGAAAAACTGCTGATGCCTACCAACCAGCACAACAAAATAAACTGAAGTTTTGCTTTGTTATGGCATGGTATTTTGCAGTAACATAGAATTTTAAGGTGACACTGGTACTGTGGTACGCATTTACTGCATAGCATTATTGGCACTAAATTCATTCTGATCTCCGCTCATCGAGTGTCGTTTAGACGTCCTTTTTTAGACCCTCTGCGTGCGGTTTTCAGATTCTACAACCGCATTCGGTAAGCGAACTGTAAAGACCGAACCCTGCCCGGACTTGCTTTGCGCACCGATTTCACCTCCTAATAATGCAACAAATTCTTTGCAAATAGTCAAACCCAGGCCAGTTCCCTGGTGTTGTCGGGCATCTCCCCTGTCTTCCTGGTGAAATGCATTGAAAACGTCTTCTAATTGACCCTTATCAATACCCATCCCGGTATCTTTAACCGAAAAACAAACTGCTTTTTTTTGTTGCCAGCACGATAGAGTCACTGCCCCCCGTTCAGTAAATTTAACGGCATTACCAAGCAGGTTAACCAATACTTGCTTGATTTTGTTTTGATCAGTAAACAATACTTGCGGCGCTTTGCTTGCCACAACATCCAGACTTAAACCCTTTCTATCTGCTTGTAAGTACAACATGTCCTGAATCTCCGCTAACATCGGCTCTAATAAAAACTGTGATTTACTCGCAACCGCCTTTCCGGCCTCTATTTTAGAAAGGTCCAGCACCTCATTTATCAGCTGCAGCAAGTGTTGTGCACTATCGAACACCATACCAAGTTGTTTCTTTTGCTCTTCATTAACAGGCCCTGCTATACCATCCCTGACTAGCCCGCTGAAACCAATAATGGAATTCAGTGGCGTGCGTAACTCATGGCTCATTTTCGCCAAAAACACAGATTTGGCAGAGACGGCTTCAAGTGCTTCGTCACGGGCATTTTTTAACTCATGTGTACGTTCTTCTACAAGCTCCTGTAAATGTTCCCGGTGTTGTGCCAACTCCGCTTCCTCCAGTTTACGTTTACTAATATCATGCACTATGGCCAATCCTGCGGGCTGCCCTTGCCAGAGCGTTTTTGCCGCGGTCAATTCCACTGGAATATTTTTACCTTGCTTGTTTACGAAAACCGTCTCATAACGATTTTGTACATTTTCTCCAGCCATGCGCCGTTTGAATTGACTTAGAACAAATTCGTATTGGTCAGCATGAATTAAATCTTTTATGCCGGTTTCATAGATCTCTTTTTCGCTATAGCCCGTCATATCCAGCATATATTGATTGGCAAAAACGTGCTTGCCACCGGCATTTACCAGGATGCCCTCACCGGCATTTTCTGTTATCGCTTTAAGATTAGCCCTGCTTTGCTCCAATGCCGCCATAGACAATTTGCGTTCAGTAATATCGTTAAACGTAACGACAGCACCGACTGTTTCTCCCTCTTCAATAACCGGGTAAGACCAGTATTCAGCATAGAAGCTGCTACCGTCACTGCGCCATAAGAGTTCATCGTCGTGGTGCGTACCCCTGTTTTCACGAAACGCCTGGTAAATATGGCAATCTTCGACAGGATATTCAGAACCGTCTTCATAGGAATGGTGAATCAACTTATGCATGTCCTTACCTAACAGGTCATTGATACTGTTATAGCCTAATATGCGGACACAGGCGGGATTAGCAAACGTACAGTGACCCTCGATGTCAATGCCATAGATTGCCTCTGCAGTGAAATCAAGCAACAAGCGAACCTGGCCTTCACTTTTGCTCAGCGTATATTTTGTTTCCTTATGCGCCTTAACTGTGGTGCGTAACCGGTGATTGATTTTAGCCAAAGAAACATACCGCCAGACAAACATAACCACCATGGACAGCAACACCAGTGCGCCCATAGAGACCAATACTCGTTCTACCGTCCAAAAAGCAGGTTGCCCACCATGCCACTGCACATACAGTTTTTTATACGACTCACTACCAAGGAACGTGGATAGCGCCGCATCAACACGGCTCAACAAGACTGTGTTGTCTTTATGTACAGCGATACCTCTTTTAATTTCGACCAGCGGATCGCCCACGACCTTGAGTCGATACATCATGCCAACACTTTTCGCCAGGCGCCTCACCCCAGGCGCAGGATAAACGAATGCGTCGACATTGCCTGACAACAGGTCGAACAAGGCTTCTTGCGCAGTAATGAATGTCTTTAATTTGATTCCAGGCTTGCCCGTTAAAATATTACCCGCCACGTTGTATTGCACAATCGCCACATCCAATTCAGAAAGATCATCTACACCTAAAATATAATTTGTTTCTTTACGTACAAATATCGATACCGGGTAGGTTTCCATCGGGCGACTGAAACTAAAACGTCGCTGCCTGCCAGCAGTAATACCAAGATTTGGAATCAGATCGGCCTGGCCATCACGCAGTGTCTTGTCTACTTCTTTCCAGGTCTCCTTGACAATATATTTAACATTAAGCTTCGCTATTCGTGCAACTTCGTTAAACACATCGATGGCGAACCCTTTTGTATTACCTTCTTCATCAAGACTGTAGTGGGGAGGAAAATCGGCGGGCACAACGGCAACAACATCAAGGGTGCTTTGTTGACCATCAACAGTATCAGCTGCGAATAACAACAACGACATAAACAACAGCAAAAAAAAAGTGATGCCTGCGACCACAAAAAAACACACGGCGGTTGCGTCGTATCGCCAGGTTCGCAGATCGGATCCATATTTCACACGCAGCCATCCCTATAACAGATAAAAAAATTACCCGGTTATGCAGGCAGCCAAACACACCACCCAACAAAGCAAACTCCCAGTTACGCCAACAACTTAAACGGCTCGATTACACCAATAGAAGATAAACAATTCACGGGCTTCATACAAAGCGACACAAAGTATAGACCTATTCCAATACGGAGCAAGTTGACCCATGCATCACCTAAGAGCAGTGCGAGACAACACGCTTTTCAAACAAGGGCAATCGTTGCACTAACCCGTTATCGAAACACGCGCAAAGCGACGTTTTCCCACCTGATAGACATGCGTACTGCCCGATTTTATTGTCAGCTTATTATCTGCTATACGCTCACCATCTATTTTTACCGCACCCTGTTTTATCATGCGGTTTGCTTCAGAAGTACTGGATGTTAATGCTGCATCTTTGAGTAAATTAGCGATGAGGTAGCGCCCATCCTTTGAATCCAGCTCTATCTCCGGCATTTTGTCAGGCATCGCACCTTTCTGAAACCGGGCGATAAAATTTTCGCGGGCTTTTGTTGCAAATATTGCATCATGGAAACGGGTAATGATTTCTTCGGCCAATAAAAATTTGATATCACGCGGATTAGTACCAATGGACACATCATTTTTAAATTTCTCTATTTCCGACATGGGCCGGAAACTCAGTAATTCAAAGTAACGCCACATTAGCGCGTCTGAAACAGACATGATTTTGCCAAACATCTCATCCGGCGCTTCGTTGATACCTATATAATTATTAAGCGACTTTGACATTTTCTGAACACCATCCAGACCCTCAAGGATCGGCATTGTCAACACGATTTGTGACTTTTGCTTATAGTGTTTTTGCAACTCGCGCCCCACCAACATATTAAATTTCTGGTCGGTTCCGCCCAACTCAACATCCGCTTTCATTTCGACTGAATCGTATCCTTGTATTAATGGGTATAAAAACTCATGAATGGCGATTGGTTGCCCGCCGGAATAACGCTTGTTGAAGTCGTCCCGTTCCAACATACGCGCCACTGTGTGCTTTGCCGCTAACTGCACCAAATCTGACGCACTCATTTGGCCCATCCAACTCGAGTTGAACATCACCTGTGTTTTTTCAGGGTCAAGTATTTTGTAAATCTGCGATTCGTAACTACGCGCATTTTCGACAACATCTTCACGGGTTAATGCGGGACGCGTGACGTTTTTGCCGGTTGGGTCACCAATCATGCCGGTAAAATCACCGATCAGAAAAAGTATTTCGTGTCCCAGATCCTGAAAATGGCGTAATTTGTTAATCAACACGGTATGCCCCAGATGCAAATCTGGCGCAGTAGGATCAAATCCGGCCTTGATTCTAAGCGGTTTGCCTGATTTGAGTTTCTCAACCAACTCCTGCTCAAGCAATACTTCCTGAGTACCTCTTTTTATTATGTCCAGTGATTCAATTATTGATGGCATAGACTCTATTCTTCTTTCGAGTATTCATGTTCACATTAAAAATGCAAGATTAACACACAACGAATGAAAATAAGGAAACAGGCCGTAAAGTGGGCTGGACGTCGCACCGCCGTACAACGATAAATAACGATTGCGATACCCTTAATGGTGCCCAGCGCCCCGGCCTCGCTGCGATATCCCGCCTAAGTAACTTAAATTTAAAAGAAAATTTGGAAACACACAATATTGTGCTACATTTAACCTAAATAAATCGTGAGGAAGTTAACTTGTTGCTATTGCGGCCGATATACGACAAAGAAGTAAAAATAAAGAAGTATAGCGAGAGTAGAATGGGCTGTATTTGCATGCAATTACTGTATGTGAGTACCCTGCTGCATAGGGACCAACCTGGGAGACCGACCTGGCATTTCGAACGCTTACCTGGTTGGTATGTAAGATAAGGGACACGATTAACTAACACGCATGTCAAAATACACGCCTATCAATCGCGATTATAAAAACCTTCCCTCTCAGGACGACCGTATTACGCCATTAATATCGGGCAAATATTGGGCATTAATAGTAATTGGAATGGGACTGATCGTCGGTGCCACTGGTCTTTTTTCCCTGAACACGCCTTCAAGCGCAATTCCTGCAATTCAAACATCGCCGCCGTTAAGCGTAACGCCGCACTCGACTATAAAACCCGCGTTAGAAAAGCTTGCTGCTTTAGTCGTGCCAACAGTCGTGCCAACAACAGTATCGACGCCTGCTAAAACGCCTGTTCCAGCAAAACGACGAGTGCCATTGGCTTTGCCCAAATTTAATGAAAGTAAAACCAATATTGATCAACCCGAACTCAACAACGAACGTTGGCGAACCATTAAAGTGCGTAAAGGAGACAATCTGGCCCGCATTTTTTCGCGTTTAGAACTGGACCAGAAACTTTTACAGCGTATTTTATCTTCGGGTAAAAAGGCGCGACGTCTAAAATACCTGAAACCGGGACAGAAAATAAAACTTCTGTTCACTGACTATGAATTTACCTCGCTGATTCATGAAATTAGCAAAACCGAACATATACGGATTGATAAAAAGGGCATCGATTTTATCGTAACTGACGTCAAACGCGTAGCAGAACCACGTATTACGCATGCCACCGGTGAAATAACGTCTTCACTTTATCACGCGGCAAAAAAAGCCGGCTTATCAGAAAGCCTAATCATGGATATGGCCAATATCTTTGGTTGGGATATCGATTTTGCGCTGGACTTGCGAAAAGGAGATTCTTTTATCGTCGCCTATGAGGAACTGTTTCTTGATGGAGAAAAAATCAGCAATGGCAACATCGTCGCCGCCGAATTCATCAATGGCCAAAAAACATTTCGTGCCGTCAGTTACACAGACCCTGCCATGAACACCGGCTTTTACGCGCCTGAAGGCCGCAATATGCAAAAAGCATTTTTGCGGACTCCTGTCGACTTTGCTCGCATCAGTTCGCGATTTGGTAAACGCCGTCACCCAATACTCAACCGTATGCGTGTACACAAGGGCGTAGATTATGCCGCGCCCAGAGGCACATCC
>CAZWBV010000092.1:6715-9477 GCA_964632225.1 uncultured Gammaproteobacteria bacterium
CGGGCGACGGCAAAATCATTTTCAAAGGCAGAAAAGGCGGCTATGGAAAAACCATCATCGTGCAACATCGCAATGGCAAACAAACCTTATATGCACATATGTCGGGGTACAAGCGCGGCATCAAGCGCGGTAAACGCGTCAAACAGGGACAAACCATCGGGTTTGTTGGTAGCACCGGCCGTGCAACCGGGCCGCATTTACATTACGAATTTCGTATTAACGGCGTACACCGCAACCCATTAAAACTGAAGTTTGCCAGCGCAAAACCGGTCCCTAAAAAGTATAAAGATGACTTTAATTACAAAACCAGCGGCTACATCGCGTTGCTGAATGTCTTGGGTTATACCAACGTCGCATTAAAGTAACAGCCTGATGTCCAAATATTATGTGGGTCTCATGTCCGGTACCAGCATCGATGCAATCGATGCCGCCATAGTCGATTTCGCGCAAAACACGCCGACCATCATTCAAACACACTCACACCCTTATGCAACTGAAACGCACCAAGAAATACTGGCGTTATGTCAGGCCGGAGAAAACGAAATAGAACGAATGGGACAACTCGATATGCAAGTGGGCCTCGCGTTCGCTAATGCAACCCGCACTTTGTTATCGAAAGCCAATATAGTCGCAACCGACATTATCGCAATAGGCAGTCATGGACAAACTATCCGGCATCTTCCTAAAGCAAGCAATCCATTCAGTTTACAAATTGGCAACCCGGCCACAATCGCGTTACAAACCGGCATTACCACCGTTGCTGACTTTCGCAACGCGGACATCGCTGCAGGTGGCCAGGGTGCGCCACTGGTACCCGCATTTCATGACGCCGTTTTTGGTTCAAGCGGTGTTAACCGGGTCATACTTAACATTGGTGGTATCGCCAACCTGACCATTCTGGGCGCAACAGAACAACACCAGGTTTCTGGTTTTGATACTGGCCCTGGTAATATTTTAATGGATGCGTGGACACAGGAATACTTCAATCTACCGTTCGATGAGGGGGGGGAACTTGCGCATCGGGGAACCGTTATCAGTGGCCTACTGGAAGCGTTGCTCACTGATCCCTATTTCACAGAACCGCCGCCCAAAAGTACCGGGCGAGAATATTTTAATATGAACTGGCTTACTGATTATCTGGAAAACATGGATAATCCATTCGCACCAACAGATATTCTGTCAACACTTAATCAATTGACCATCGCGACAATCATTGCAGATATAAATAAGTACGCCGCCGAGACCACTGAGCTACTCGTCTGCGGAGGCGGCGCAAAAAATAAAACATTGATGAACAAATTAGCGTCCGAATTGAACAATTGCAATGTGGCAACCACTGAAAAATACAGTCTCGACCCCGATTGGGTCGAAGCAGCCGCATTCGCCTGGTTGGCAAAAATGGCCCTGGATGGCAACCCGGGGAATGTACCTACTGTAACAGGCGCAAAACAGCGTGTCGTTTTGGGGGGAATATACAAGGGCGGTTAAAAAAACATAGATAATGGCACGCAAGGTGCCGCGATCCAATTCTTTATGTTCAGGCATCGAGGTTGCCTGACACATCATACTGATAACGCATGCTCAGATTGCTCGTCCCGACGACTTAGGTTTGCTCTAGCACGCGACCATGGACATCATAGGTAGGTTAGGGGTCAGAGAACAATTTATTCTAATATTAGTAACAATTGTTCTCTGACCCCAACCGTCGAAACCAACTAAGCCGATTATTACCACTTCGGGTACTCATTTTAGGTAAGAAATGGGATCTGTAAGTGCTGTTTGGCTCGCGTATTTCATAGCTATCGTCTGTGCTTGTTATTTTTCTTTTGTTTTGATCTAAATACTGAAAATACCTTTCTATAAATTCTCTACTGCCTACTGCCAAACTCTCTGTCCATTTGTTTTCTCTCTTAGCTGTGTTTGATTGCAATTCTGCTTTGACCCAGTGCTTGTAATTTTTATGAAATAAAATTAGATCGCGAATACCGCATAAATTCATTAGGGTGTTTATATTGATAATAGAATAACGTTTAGGCGAATTTAGAATTTCATTGTACCCATGGGATGGCCATTGTTGTAGGTGAGAAACAACACCGGCACGGACCATATTCATATCGATATATACAAGGCATTTAATAAAATAATCGCCTGATTCGACTGCGGTTGCATGATAACGATCTTCCCAAAACGCACCTTTTCGATTCTTGCGTTGATTGTATTCTTGCGCTGTTCTGCCTGCGATGAGTTGCATGCTGTTGGCAATTTCACCTTTACCCCTATCTTGGACTAGCAGATGAATGTGGTTCGATGTCACGACATAATTTAATACGATCAGTTTATAGCGCTTCTTTGCTTCATAGAGCCAATACAACCATCGCTTACGGTCACGGGTAAATTTTAATAGAAACTCCTTTTCGTGGCAGCGATGTGTTAGATGCCAGATTTGACCAGGGATGCAATACCGATTTGCCCGTGCCATAGTTATTATCCATAGAGCGACAATTGACAATTTATGTGTCGATATTAATCCTCTAAGGCTTATTTTTAACTTACATTACAGATAAATAATGTAAATTCGATTTGTTGTATTGATTGTTCAGGGCAAACGATATCGCCCCTCCCCTGTGGCGGTGATTCTTTTTCGAGGCGGGCCGCTATTTCTTCTTTACCTACCCCTTCTGTGTTAAACGGCTCATTTTGATACCTAAATAGGCCGTTTAAGGCGCTTTTTTAGCAGTTTCCAACAACTTTTCTCTTTATTT
>CAZWBV010000093.1:0-9405 GCA_964632225.1 uncultured Gammaproteobacteria bacterium
GAGAATAGTGCTTCGGCGGGTTTAGAAGCAGACACGGACGACATCGATGCCAGCAACGATGCCGTCAATAAAGGCGTCGAACGTGATCAGCAAGCTGATCTGGAAAAAGTGACGTTGTTACTCGAAGATGCTCGCAGTAAGGCAGATGAACATTGGGACCAATGCTTGAGATTGACCGCAGAATTAGAAAATTTACGCCAACGACATGAAAGGGAATTGGAAAAAGCGCATAAATTTGCACTTGATAATTTTTCACAAGAATTATTGCCCGTTGTCGATAGTCTGGAACTGGGGTTAAATGCAGCAAAGGAAGAGAACGCAGACGCGGCTAAATTATTAACTGAAGGTTCAGCGCTAACATTAAAGTTACTGAAAACGGCGTTGGGGAAATTTGGTATTAAGGAAGTTAACCCGATTGGTGAAGCATTTGATCCTGAATTACATCAGGCGATGGCCACGCAGGAATCAGATAAAGTGTCACCCAATACCGTTCTCACTGTTTTCCAAAAGGGGTATATTTTGAATGAACGTGTTGTTCGACCGGCTCTGGTTGTGGTCGCCAAAGCGAAGCAAGCGGATTCAGATGAGACGACGCCTGACGCAGGTAACGGCGCAAAAAGTAGGACCACTAAAGCGAAAAAAAACGGGAAAAAAAAGAATAAGAGTTCTAAAACAAAGGGTTCATTAGGGACACAAATTGATGAACAGGCTTGAAAAACAAGCACACGCCCACAATTAAAGACTTATAAATAGATATTTTAAAGAAAACAAAGCGGAGATAAACACAAATGGCAAAAATTATAGGCATAGACCTGGGAACGACAAATTCCTGTGTTGCCGTAATGGAAGGCGGTAAAGCTCGCGTCATCGAAAATAGTGAAGGTGACCGCACAACACCTTCCATTGTCGCCTTTACCAGCGACGATGAAGTGATCGTTGGGCAGCCTGCCAAGCGGCAAGCTGTCACCAATCCAAACAACACATTATCTGCTATCAAACGTTTGATAGGACGAAAATTTAAAGACGATGTTGTGCAGCGTGATGTCAGCATGGTGCCTTATAACATCGTGGCTGCTGATAACGGTGATGCCTGGGTTGAAGCCAATAAGAAAAAAATGGCGCCACCGGAAATTTCTGCACGTATTTTAATGAAAATGAAGAAAACAGCAGAAGATTATTTGGGGGACACGGTGACCGAGGCGGTGATCACGGTGCCGGCTTATTTTAATGATTCCCAACGGCAGGCCACCAAGGACGCAGGTAAAATTGCCGGTCTGGATGTAAAGCGTATTATCAATGAACCCACGGCTGCTGCGCTGGCTTATGGCATGGATAAAAAGCGTGGCGACGTGAAAATAGCGGTGTACGATCTTGGTGGTGGTACTTTCGATATTTCTATTATTGAAATCGCCGAAGTGGATGGTGAGCATCAGTTTGAAGTGTTATCCACTAATGGTGACACATTTCTGGGCGGTGAAGATTTCGATTTACGATTAATAGACTATCTTGCTGATGAATTTAAAAAAGAACAGGGCATTGATCTGCACAATGATCCACTTGCTCTGCAACGTTTAAAAGAAGGTGCCGAAAAGGCCAAGATTGAACTGTCATCTACACAACAGACCGATATCAACTTGCCCTATATTACCGCTGATGCAGCCGGACCTAAGCACCTTAATATTAAACTGACTCGAGCAAAGTTGGAGTCATTGGTTGAGGAATTGGTTCAACGAACGATTGCACCGTGCAAAACGGCACTCAAGGATGCGGGGCTAAGTGTTTCAGATATCGACGATGTCATCCTGGTCGGTGGGCAAACGCGTATGCCTAAAGTGCAGGAAGTCGTACAAGAGTTGTTTGGTAAAGAACCGCGTAAAGATGTGAATCCTGACGAAGCGGTTGCGATTGGCGCATCAATACAGGCTGGCGTGTTGGGTGGAGAAGTAAAAGACGTCTTGTTACTGGATGTGACGCCGTTGTCTTTAGGTATTGAAACCTTGGGCGGTGTGATGACCAAGCTGATTAATAAGAACACCACGATTCCGACTAAGGCCAATCAGGTGTTTTCTACTGCTGATGATAATCAAACAGCGGTGACGGTTCATGTATTACAAGGCGAACGCGAAATGGCGTCAGCCAATAAATCATTAGGTCGCTTTGATTTGGCAAATATTCCCCCAGCACCTCGTGGTTTGCCGCAAATTGAAGTGATTTTTGATATAGATGCAAACAGTATTTTACACGTATCAGCCAAGGATAAAGCAACGGGTAAAGAGCAATCTATTGTCATTAAGGACTCCAGTGGTTTGTCTGATGAAGAGATTAATCGTATGGTGGGTGATGCGGAAGCGCATGCGGAAGAAGACCGTGTGTTTCATGAGCTTGTGGGTGCGCGTAACGAGGCTGAGCAAATGATTCATGCGACCAATAAATCCATGGAAGAATTTGGTGACAAGCTCGAAGCATCAGAGAAATCACAAATTGAATCTGCGATTGCTGCATTGCAGGACGTGTTAAAGACGGATGATAAAAATGCGATTGAAGAAAAAACAAAAGCATTAACAGAAGCGTCGGGTAAAATGGCTGAAAAAATGTACGCACAGAATCAGCAACAACCGTCGGATGGTGCTGCACCCGCAGCAGATGCGTCTGCAGGCAGTAGTGACAATGCAGAAGCTAAAGCAGACGATATTGTCGATGCGGAGTTCGAAGAAGTACAAGACGATAAAAAATAACACGCCTGCGGCGGGAGACATGTAAATAGGGACTGATCAGTCTGGTCAGTTTATCGGTTTGCATGGCTCCCGTTTTGGCGTGTATTCGATCTAACACATGTATTCGATCTAACAATGGTATGTGATTTATATAACTGACTATCACGAAAAGGTTTGCAACAACGGGTTGCAGATATTATATCAATCATAGAGTTTTAACAAAGAACCAATTGGATATTATTTAACAGACTCAGATTATGTCGAAAAAAGACCTGTATGAAGTGCTAAGTATATCTCGCAATGCGAGTGAGGCCGATATTAAAAAAGCCTATCGCCGCTTGGCGATGAAATTTCACCCCGATCGGAATCCAGACGATGCCAAAGCAGAAGAAAGCTTTAAAGAAGCGAAAGAAGCCTATGAAGTATTATCAGATGAGCGCAAACGAGCGGCGTATGATCAGTTTGGCCATGCTGGCATAGATACATCAGCCGCTGGCGCTGGCGGGGGGGTTGGTGCGGGTGCTAATTTTTCTGATATTTTCGGTGATGTGTTCGGCGATATTTTTGGCGGTGCGAGGCAAAGTGGTTCACACGCGAGTCGTGGGTCAGATTTACGGTATAACCTGGAATTGAATTTGGAAGACGCCGTTAAAGGTACTACGACCAAGATCAAGATTCCGACTTATATACCCTGTAAACCTTGTAGTGGCAGTGGCTCAAAAAAAGGTACAAACCCAACTGCATGCTTAACGTGTGGCGGTCATGGGCAGGTACGTATGCAACAAGGTTTTTTTTCACTACAACAAACTTGCCCAAAATGTCAGGGTAAAGGCACAATTATTACATCCCCTTGTAAGACCTGTCATGGTGTAGGGCGAATACAGGAGTCTAAAACACTTTCGGTAAAAATTCCGGCAGGTGTAGATACCGGTGATCGAATTCGTCTATCCGGCGAAGGTGAGGCCGGTGAAATGGGTGGACCGCGCGGTGATCTTTACGTGCAGGTGAATGTGCGTAATCATGTTATTTTTACGCGAGATGATAATAATCTTTTCTGTGAAGTGCCCATTAATTTTTTTACCGCTGCGCTGGGGGGCGAACTGGATGTACCGACACTCGATGGCCGTGTCAGATTGAAAATTCCGCCTGAAACGCAAACCGGTAAAATGTTTCGCATGCGTGGTAAAGGCGTAAAATCTGTACGTGGCTCGATTACAGGTGACTTGTTTTGCAAAGTCATTATTGAAACACCCGTAAAATTAACGTCTAGACAAAAAGAAATACTAAAAGAATTTGAAAGTACAATGTCTGGGACGGGCGATCAGCATAGTCCCAAGGCGCATTCCTGGTTAGGTGGCGTAAAAAAATTCTTTGAGGACATGAAGTTATAAAGTCAGGGAAGGGGAAAAAAGAAAAAAGGACGCTTTGAACACTTACGAAAATCCTGTAGGAGGGACTATCATGTTACGGCGTATCCTGAAAAAACCATTTCAAAAACTATTTCAAAAAAACAATGCAATTAACGAAGAGCGGCGCAGCTTGGTTGGCCAGTTATTGGCGAGCGGTGGTTTACTTGCTGTAGGTTCAACTGTAGTTGCAAATGAATCAGTTGTAAATGACTCAGTTGCAAGTGAATCTGCTGAAAACAAGGACGAAGAGCTTCGTTTTCCCGGCGATACGCCTGACAACCGTGTCGTTTATCAGTTCAACAAACCCGATGAAGATTATCATAAAGCAGTATTATTTTCTGTTGGTGCGTTGGTGCGTAAATACGGTGACAATGTCAAGATTGTCGTGGTTGGGATTGGCCCAGGTTTGCATATACTCGCAAAAAAACCAAAACGCCCAGTAACGAAAGAAACGCGTCAGCGTGTCTCCAGCCTGGAACAATATGGTGTAGAATTTCATGTTTGCGGGAATACCATGAAATCACTGGGCTGGACGATGGATGATATGTTACCTTTCGCCAAATACGTGGAGGTGGGCGCTGCAGATCTAATGATACTTCAGGCAGAAGGTTTTTCTTACATTAGCTGGTAACAGGATTTAAAAATGCAAAAAAATAAAATAGCCATCATGGGCGCGGGTGGCAGAATGGGGCAGGCGCTGGTCGAAGCGATTCTGAATTCTGAATCGGCTGAACTCAGTGCCGCGATAGAAAGTCCTGATTCCAACAAAATTGGTATGGATGCAGGCGAATTGCTTGGGTTGGAAAAGGCGAATGTTGCGGTGACGAATGATCTTAATTCCGTAATAAATGCGTTTGATATATTGATCGACTTCACCCGGCCAGAGGTGACATTAAACAACGTCGAAATATGCAGAAAGGCGGGCCGGAAAATGGTTATCGGTACAACGGGCATAACCTCGCAAGATCGCAAAAAAATTATCAATGCAAGCAGTGACATTGCGATTGTTTTTGCGCCGAACATGAGCGTGGGTGTGAATTTATGTTTTAAATTATTGGCTATCGCTGCACGCGTCATGGGTGATGAAGTTGATATTGAAATCATCGAAGCCCATCATCGTCACAAGATTGATGCGCCGTCTGGCACGGCGATCAGAATGGGCGAAGTCGTTGCGGATTCATTAGGCAGAAATTTGGCGGATTGCGCCGTTTATGGACGTGAAGGATGCACGGGCGAGCGTGATCGAAAAACTATCGGCTTTGAAACCATCCGTGCGGGGGATATCGTCGGCGATCATACGGTAATGTTTGCTGGCTTAGGTGAGCGTGTGGAAATTACCCACAAAGCGTCAAGTAGAATGACGTTCGCAAACGGTGCTGTTAGAGCCGCGCAGTGGTTGACTGCAAAGGAAAAAGGATTGTTTGATATGCAAGACGTGCTGAATCTAAACTAACAAACCACTAGAATTTATTGTTTTGCTTCATTTATCGTACCTCCTTCTTCCCCAGATTCCCCAGAAAAGTTTTGGTATACCGTTTGTACCATTTTATTCAGGCATTCACAGTTGCAAAATATTAACATCTTATTATCAACTCTTTTTATCGATTGTATCAGTTAATATTATCGTTGTTTGAATACACGCCCTACTTTGTTTTCGACATTGCTCCCCACTTAATACTGGCTCAAAACTTTATTGTTACGTTGACATAAAATTTGTTAGTGCTTGCCTCTAAAAATTATTATTTATTTTTTATGTAATAACAATATAGGGTATTGGGCAACAGGGTATGGGGGAAATAATTCGAATCGAGCTGTTGTATAAATCGACAATATATGGAGAGGTGGAATTATGCCAGATAAAATTATATTTGCAGGAAATCGTAAGATTAAGTTAAATCAAAATGCAATATTGTGCGTTACTGGTGGTGTGCTGCTATTGAGTAGTTTAGTTTCATGCGGGGGTAGCTCAAGTACAAGCCCAGACATCGGTACGGATAAAATTACTGACAAACCCGATACTACTGAGCCTTCAGGCGCAGATGTTAACACAACTGAAATTACATTTATACATACCGGTGATTTTCACGGTGATCTTCATCATCATGATAACGCACGCGCCGGCAGTGATCCCAATGTAAAAGAAGGCGGGCTTGCGCATGTCGCGACGGTCGTTAAAAAAATTCGTAAAGACGCCAAAAATTCAATACACATCCATACTGGCGATACCATCGCGGGTAGTGCTCAGGCTACGTTTACGCGTGGTGGTGCACTGGTGCGTGTTGTGGACCAAATGGAAATCGACGTGTTTACACCAGGAAACTGGGAATTCTCATTTGGTATATACCGATATCTACAGTACTTTGGTAATCAGGATGGCAGTGATCTCACTGATCCCGGTGACCGTATAGATGAAATGGCCATTCCAATTCCAGCCGCTGACCAGGGAATGAAAGCGACTTATGGTAAACCCTTTCCTGTTGATCAGGATGGTAACTCGGTACGCTGGGGTGCTATTGCTTCTAATGCGTACATCAATGGGACTAACCATGCGGAACCGGGTGTTGCCAAAGGCGATGCTATCGGAGAGTTGCTGACGAAACCTTATCGTATTATTAATATGAGCGGTATAAAGATCGGTTTATTCGGTTGCACTACCAACCGTGGCCCACAAGTCGTATCCAGTCGAATTACTTCTGGTATCAGTTTTACCAACTGCAAAGGTGAAATCCGCGCGCCACAAAATAGACCTATCTCCTGGGGGGAGGCGACCGACGCGGGTAAATTAAATCAAGATCCTGCTGATCCCAATAACGGGTTAAAGGTTGCACCAGAAATTCCAAAGTGGATCAAGTATCTGCGCGAAGTAGAGAAAGTCGATATTGTGGCGTTGCTGTCTGAAGCGGGTATTGCAGAAAATATTTACAACGCAGAAAATTTTGATGGGATCGATATTATTTTTTCCTCCGATATGCACGAATCCACAACGGTGCCAGTTGTCGTTACTCAGCCAACCAACAAATGGGGCAGCAAAACAGTTATTATTGAGCAAGGTGAAGACGCTGGTCAATTGGGTGAACTTAGGATCAAGTTTGTAAACAAAACGTTGACAAGCTGGAAATGGAAACATCATGCGATCACCAATAAAATTAAGGCGGACAAAAATGTTGCAAAGCTGATTAAGAATATCCAGAAGCCTTTTATCAAGAAGGGCTTTGTTGCTGGTGCTTATGTCAACCCCTATAGTAATGCCGCTCTTATGACACCATTGGATACCGAATTTGGTGAGACCGAAATCGAATTGTCCCGCAACCGTTTTTCTAACGAAGTGTGTGGTAATGGACAGGGTTGTATTGATGCCGATGGGTTTCCCATTTTTCCAGCTGTTGTCGGTGGTTCAGGGCATTTCCTGGCTGTCGATGTATTCCGAAAAGTGACAGGTGCTGATGTCGGTGGCCTACGGGGTTTTCGTTATGCCAATACCGTGTTACCGGGTGATGATATATCACAGGAAGCGTTGTATCACTATTTCCCGATTGGCGCGATGATTGCTAAAGGGCCAATATGGTCAACGCCGGAAGTGGATAACAATACTGCCAGAGTCGGCGGTTGGCCACGTAACCTGGTGCAGGAAATTGAGCTGGGTGGCAACAGCACGATGAATCCATTGGTCGTTAATTGGTCTGGCGGCTGGTTCTGGAATCACAGTGGCATCCACTACAATCTGGATCCTGAAGGGCCCAATTTTTCAGATTCGGATACCGCAGTGAATGGAAAATACGCACGCATATCCAATCTGATGTTGGAGAACCCGGCGACGGGTGTTTATGATGTGCCATTGAGCACGAAGGAGAAAGTGCAATATGCATCTTACTATTATGACAACGACCCGAATCGTATTAATCGTAATCAGATTCGCGGCAAGGGACCCGCTTGTGTTGCGCTGGAGAAAGAATGGCGTGCAGATGAACGCCATGACCTGAGTATCGCCGACGGGGGTGATGGTATCGATCTGGCGGATCGCTGGCAGGCATATGAAGATTGTTTGCGTGGTCGTGGTACTGATGTGGGTATTCAGGTGTTAACCAAAATTAATACTAATGGCCTATTCAAGGGAGAGTATATCTTGGTATCGCCTTGGGATTTCAAGAACGGTATTGATTCTGGTGATTATACACAACTCGATGCAGTCGAAGTCATGGGACGCTATTTGAAAGAAAGCAGTTTTTCTGTTTATTTGCCTGATGGGGCCGATGCCGATAGTAACCCGGACGTATCACACGTGGTTACTGGCATGGACGGAACGCTTGCCAAGAGTAGTTTTGATTTCCCGCGAGTGACACTGGATACGCCACTGGTTGATTCGACCATCGAGTTTGGTTTTCCGGCTATCGAACCCCTTAGAGGTGCAGAAGGGGGAATTACCAACGGCAACGTCAGTGTCCCTGCCGGGTATATTATCGGCATTGCAGATGCGCCAACGGATAAAGGTAATTTTTAACCGCCATCCTTAATTTATGTAATCATTTGTATTAAATAATCTAACCCGCTCAGATGAGCGGGTTTTTTTGTTCGGCGATTTTTTATGGATTAATTTAGGCTTAAGAAATCTCTGATTAATCCATTTGTCTCAGAATTGATCTGTTTAGTAGATGGCGTTACGTTTGATTTTATGTAAATATGGCATTGATTTTTCTGTATCCTCGACCGCTGTATCTCAGGCTAGGCTTGGCCTGAGATTATAATACATTTATTTAAAAGCCAGCGGAGATTACTATCTAAAGGAGCTAGTTAATGAAACTTAATGCGTTTTTTATTCGCGGGAATATAACTATAACCAGGATTCTAACAAGGACTGTAATCAGTAGCTCATTTTCTTTTCACTTCCTTTTAATTTTTACCGCCATATTGTTGGTATTGGCGCAGACCAGTGTGGCTTTTGCGCACTCTACCGCCACCCCCGCCGCTTCGTCATTTACATTATTTGAATCTGGCCAGGTGCGGCCGTTGGCGTTATCCCCTAATGGCAAGCAATTGTATGTCGTCAACACCCCTGACAGTAGACTGGAGATTTTTCGGGTTTCCCATAAAGGCTTAACACCCATCGCGTCAGTACCCGTCGGTCTCGAACCTGTCGCGGTCGCTACAGCGAATAACGATGAAGTCTGGGTAGTCAATCATTTGTCTGACAGTATCAGTATTATCGATGTTGATGATGATGAATATCGCGTTGTACGCACATTGCTGGTCGGTGATGAACCGCGGGATATTGTATTTGCAGGTAA
>CAZWBV010000094.1:0-6884 GCA_964632225.1 uncultured Gammaproteobacteria bacterium
CACATGGCCATGTGCTATTTCTTCTTCGGATGCGCTGCGTACATCAATGATCTTAACATCAAAAGTCAGCGTCTTGCCTGCTAAAGGATGATTGACGTCCACATCAATATTTTTCAGACCCACCTTCATCACCACAACTTCACGTGGACCTTCTGCTGTATTGATTTGCACAACCATGCCGGGTTTATATTTTGTATTTTTATTGGTGTATTTTTTGGACGGACTTTTGGAGGAAGCGACGATATGCTTCAATGACACACGTTGATATGCATTCTGTTGCACTGGACCGTATGCGTGTTCAGGCGACAATGTTATCGTAAATTGATCGTCTTTTTGTTTACTTATCATTGCTTCTTCCAGTCCCTTGAGCATACTATTGTGTCCATGTAAAAAAACAAGTGGATCACCGTCATGCGAATTTTCGATGATATCCTGGCCTGTTTCGGTTAGCCGATAGTGAAACGTAACGACTTTATTCTTTTCAATCAACATATGTTCTTTCCCAACTTAAATTAAAATTTTGAATTAATGGCCTAATTTTCTCGAGCCTAATCGAGCCTAAGGAGTTTAGTGTAACTACTTTTTTGCGGTTTTATTTAACAAACCAATCGTCTAACTCATCATTATCCAGATCAGCAATATCGTCATCCGTCAATTCTATCTGACCAACAACCGAATCGACTTCTTTATTGGCGCTTACCGGAATTGTCTCCTGATAATTGACGTCATCATGAAATGCATCAACAAACAGCGGGTAGTTTCTCGCAGTCAAACACAATACGATTTTTTCAACAACGCACTCGTGCCGCGCATCCCAAAAATGCGTAATTGCACGAAACAATGCCTGAGCGCAGGTTTCAATAGGGACGTTAAAATAGCCTGCGCTTATGGCAGGAAAAGCAATTGAAGACCAATTATTTATTTCACATAAGAGTAAACTACGTAAAACGGCCTGTTCTATTTTATGTTGTTCCTCTCCCTCCCCCATCGCCGGTCCCACTGCATGAATTATCGCTTTATAGGGCAACTGGCCAGCGTCTGTAAACACCGCCATACCACTGTCAATTTGTTTGTATTCGAAAATAAGTTGATTACTCTGCTTTTCCAGTCTAGCCCCAGCCGCTAACTGTATTTGCGCAGCTAATCCACCCTGGTGCGACAAACCACAGTTGGCAGGATTCACGATAACGTCGACAGGCGCAACCAGCAAATCGCAAATATCCACTAGAAGTTCTCGATCACCAAATAGAAATTGTACGGGTTGCTTACTCAATGGAGGTGATGATCATAATTTTTTAACCCAACACATGCTCATGTAATTGATCAGGATGTATATACTCTTCCGATTGCGCATAATCCTTTACGGAAATACCGAATTGATGAACCAAGCCAGTACCTGCACCTAATAACGGATGCCAGTCAGGCAAACCGCGGCCTTCGTCCAGGCGTCGATACGCACAAGAATCAGGGAGTATTCTTAATAGATCTTTCTTTTCCGGCCCTAACGCCACGCACGTTGCCACTTTCTGTAGGCGAGCGTCATAGTCCCGGCAGCGGCAAGTGTCGATATCCAACAAACGGCAGGCAACATTGGTTACAAAAATTTCATTGCTATCTTCATCCTGCAATTTAACCAGACAACAGAGGCCACAACCGTCACATAAGGACTCCCACTCTGACTGGGACATTTCGGTCAATGTTTTGGTTTCCCAAAAGGGCGCAATCGTTTTCACAAGCTTCTCTTTATATGCAGGAATAATATACAACAACAATAAATTTATAATTAGTCTAAATTTACGCTTATTTAAAACTTTTATAGGCTGGGACGTTAATTCCGTGACGAATTCATCTTGCTTTAATCAGCGTAGTCTATACTTACTTTCCTTAGACTGGTTAGCTAAATCTTGGCACTACTGCCGTCGCCGAAAATAAAGGAGAGATAATATGGCCCGCTCCAACCAAGGATCAACTACCCCCACAATTACCGCCAATAGCGCAAAGAGAAATACTGCGCCCGACATAGCACCAAAAAAAACAGCCTCGAAAAACAAAAAAACAACAGCTAAAACCACTCCCCCCGACATCGTCTCGACTGAAAAACGACTACAGATGATACGTGAATTTGCTTACAGTCTTGCAGAACAACGCGGATTTACTTCAGGAAATGAACAATCAGACTGGCTACAGGCAGAAAACCAAATCGATGCACTGCTTTTGAAATAAGTTTTAAAATAAGATTCTTAAAATAAAAGAATTGATAAGCAATTAATTATATTCTTATTATTTATTTTTTGCGCAACCGAAACAAACCATTAAGACCACTGTCGCTGGTAAAATACAGTGCGCCGTCTGGCCCAATTGCAACCCCAACAGGCCTGGCTATTCGATCCCCGTTTTTCAATTGAAACCCGGTGACCAGATCATCAACCCGACTCGCCTTACCATCTTTAAATCGAACAACAACTAATTTTGGATGCCGACGTGTTGCATTGCTTCCAAGAAAACTGCCACTCGGCTGGGTACCCCACGAGCCGCGTAATGCCACCACCGCATCAAATTCCAACCTCCTGTCCATCGCCCCTTTTGGAATAAAAGTGACACCCATCGGTGCGTTGCGGGCAGGAAATGTAGCAACAGGCACCGATACTTCTTTGATCGCACGCGGCGGTTTACTGCTGACGCAATCATCCCGCTTAACGCGGGAACCGTCATATTGAAACCAAGGCATACCATGAAAAGAGCCCGCATCAATTCGACTAAAGTATTCAGGTGGTTGTTCAAATCCAAGATGATCTGGGCCATTATTACTCGCGTACATCACACCACTTATCGGGTGCCAGGCAAAACCAACTGGATTACGCAACCCCGACCCAAAAATTTGCCAACTCAGCTTCGCACCTTTTTCGTTCAACACCATGATACCACCACGACGATTATCAAAAGAATACGCTTTCCCCAAATACTGATCGCTACAATTTCCGGTAATTCCCAGGCTTAGATAAACCCGTCCATCAGGTCCAACACCGACCGTGCGGCTATTGTGCCCTCTGCCGCCGGGAATCGGCATTAATTTTCTTACGTCACTTGGCTTGATTTTTTTTATACCCAGCCTATAGGGTGCTCGATACAAACTATCAGTTGTCGCAATGAATATTTCACTTTGACGAAAAGCAATACTATGAGGGTAGTCGTCTAACTCAAATAGCGCTTCAGGTCGCGTGTAGGGTGGTGGTAAACGATAAATAACATCTGACTTTGACCCAATGACCAGATTACCATGCGCATCAAAATTGAGTAGTCGAGGCCGATCCAGATCGCCGCTTAGAAATTCCAATAGATAGCCAGCCGGTACACGCATTTTGTAGGTGTCGCCATCCAGCTCAATAGACTGATCTTGATACACTAATTTGTCAGGCGACGCATTGGCAACATTTAATATCAGATTCGACAACATGATATTCAAAATCAATGCTGTTATCATAATGCTGTAAAATTGTTTCATATCAAGTAAAAGAACAGTACCGGTTGCGCTAAAGCCATTAAGGGTACTACTAGAAATCAAACACATCAACTGTGTCTTAATAACAGCATATTGATGCCATGACACATTTCATGCCTACACGCAAGGGTAATCCGAAAAATCTGGATTGAAGACGCTATCCTGTCACATTGTAAAATGTGACAGGGCAAAGTGACGATAAATCGTTAACAGTTTATTTTGTCGTTTTAATCGTCAAATACTTCGGTTATAAAAGACTTCAAGCGCCTTTCTTCCCGATAAACTTCGATTTTTTGCATAATCGATTGCTCGGAAAACCCGGTTGAATTTTCGTTTTCAACATGAACATTTTCTGCATCAATCTCAGCGCAATAATCCAAGTCATAGTCAAACAATTCAAAGAAATTTTCAGCTTCCATTTTTTTATTCCTCTATAAGACTTACTAATTTCAGTATATTAAACATACTATATATGTACGGTATGTATGCAGGTCTGTGATTCTCACTTGACCTTCATTACCCAGCAGCACCCTTACCATCTCATTTCTAAAACCAACAACATAGTGAATAGTTCACAAAATAAAAGTACCTATTCCCAAATTAATATAATTAGTCGACAAATTAAGTCACCCACCTGACCTATACCCGCAGCGATTGAGATTTAGCGAACCTCTGATTAATTCTAAGACGAATGGATTGTGTTTGAAAATTTCATTATCAGGTCATGCCGATAATAATAACGACAGCACCAGAATGATATTACGCTGGCTCATCTTTTGAAAATCGACTGATTTTTTTCTGGCCTTGCAATATCGTCCAGCAATTACGGCTCAGCTATTCAACAATATTTCGAAACGTCAAATTAATACGTGGTGCTTTTTTAAGTTTAGTTTTAGGAATGCAGTGTCGCCAATAATGTTGAAGAACGCCGCCCATTAGCAACAAACTACCGCTCGATAATGACAGTTGAACGATTTCTTTACTGTGATTATGTTGTAATTTAAACACACGCGATTCACCCAAACTAACAGAAGCAATAAAGGGATTACGGCCCAACGCCTTTTCCTTATCTGCGTGCCAACCCATTGAATCATTTTCGTCCCGATATAGGTTAGCCAAGACACTGTTAAAACGGGACTGAACGCTAGACTCAATTTTTTGCTTTAATTCCAGCAAAGACGTCGTCCACGAAGTCGGTTTGTGTGATATTCCTGAATAAGTATAATCTGCTGCAGGATCGCCATACCAACATACACGTCGCGGCACCGTTATCTTTTTTCCAACTATTTTGATTTGCTCTTCTTGCCAATTAAGCTCGTTAATCAACCGGGTGTATAAACTGGCGGCCTCATCCTGACGAATAAAATGCGCTATGTAATAGACTTCTCCGTCACGCGAAACAAGATTGGCATCGTCATTCATTTTGCATACTCTCATGGAGACTCCCGGATTAAAGCCTGGCTTTGAAACGTTCGATATAGTTGATAATAATACCGGCAATCGAATTAACCAATGAAATAGTAAGTCATATGAGCGATTCTCCTCCCATTATAAATGTCACTGAAACCGACTTCAATCAACGGGTTATTCAAAACTCACACGAAAAACCAGTATTTGTCGATTTCTGGGCTGATTGGTGCCAGCCATGCAAAATACTGATGCCTTTACTGGAAAAACTAGCAAAAGAATATCAGGGGAAATTTATTCTTGCAAAAGTAAACAGCGACGAACAAAAATCACTGGCGACACAGCATGGCGTACGAAGCATACCCACCGTTAAGGTATTCAAAAAAGGCAAGGTAGTGGACAGCTTCATGGGCGTGCAACCAGAACCGGTGCTGCGCACAATTATCGATACACATATAGACAGTGAGTCTGAGCAGATCAGTCATCAAGGCCTTGCCGCAATCAACAAAGGTGATACAAAAAGTGCGCTTGCGTTATTAAATACGGCAGTCGAAATGGATCCTGCACGCGAAAGTCTGAAACTTAATCTGGCAAAAGGCTATATCGCATCCAATGATGCGCACAAAGCAACTGAACTTGTCAGCACATTATCATTTGAATTACGCAACAGCATCGAAGCTGAAAAAGTACTGGTGATGGCCACATTTATTGATGCGGCAGAAGGCACGCGTAGCGATAAAGAACTGGAGTCAAGCCTGGCCGACAACCCGGACGATTTGCAAACACGCTATCAACTCGGTGCCCGCAAAATTTTAGCGAACGACAACGAATCAGGTTTAAAACATTTTTTGGAAATCATGCAGCGCGACCGCCTATTTTGCGAAGACATTGGTCATAATAGCCTATTAGCTACATTCAAATTACTGGGTGCAGATCATGACTTGGTCAAACAATATCGTAGAAAACTGGCAATACTGCTACACTAGTACTCCAACAACTGAGTATTGATGGGTTCAGTTGAGTCTACTGCGGGCACCTGACGCACTTATAACTTCATTCGTACTTATAACTTCATTGCCAATGTTAAGCCATCGGCCACTGGCAACATCGTCATTTTAACCCGTTCATCCGCAGATACCTTTTTGTTGATTGCACGTATCGCGTTGGTATCTTCATCGGTGGCCTCGCTGTCTATCACAGACCCACCCCAAAACACGTTATCAAGCACGATCACACCCCCTTTCCTCAGCAACTGTAAACAATACTCGTAATAATTATCATAATTTATTTTGTCGGCGTCAATAAAAGCAAAATCGAATGTGCCTGATTGACCTTCGTCAATGAGTTGTTTGAGTGTTTCCACTGCTGGCGCAATACGTAAATCAATTTTATGATCCACTTTCGCCTCTTTCCAATAACGTTCTGCAATCGATGTATAATCCCGATTAACATCGCAGGCAACGATGTGGCCATTATCCGGCAAGGCCAATGCGGTGACCAACGAACTGTATCCTGTCGACACACCCACTTCTATCGTACGTTTTGAACCAATAAGAAAAACAATAAATGCCATAAATTGGCCCTGATCAGGCGTAATTTGCATTAATTGTGTGAGGTCATCCTGAGCGGTTTCTTGGCGTAAACGATTTAACAAATCAGATTCGCGCACCGAAACAGACAGCATATAATCATAAAGCGCATCTGTTAAATTTAATGTTTTACCTACCATTCTTTACCTTCCTCTATTTATCATTGTTGTCGCCAATCGAAAACCTCTCCGTTATCTTACTGCCCCCAGTTCTTCGATAAGACCAACGTTATAATCTGTTAAACGGCCATTAAGGCAAACAGTTCCAAAACTGAATATTAACAATATATTTCTGTCACAATCAAATACGTTGTGTATATAATAGATAAAAAACTGCACTAACTATAGCACTAACTATAGCACCAACCATCGCACTAACTAACAGTAAAC
>CAZWBV010000094.1:6984-9404 GCA_964632225.1 uncultured Gammaproteobacteria bacterium
GCACTAACTATAGCACTAACTATAGCACCAACCATCGCACTAACTAACAGTAAACCAGTGCGAGATGTTAAGGACTGGCCGCTAAGGAACGGGACGCCACTAATCTATAAGAACATAACCGGTTATTTAGTACTTGGTAAAGGAGGCAGGGTGATTTCATTAAACATTAATGGAACAATACGCGACGTTGATATCGAACCCGATATACCGCTACTTTGGGTATTGCGCGACATTCTTGGGTTAACGGGTACAAAATTCGGCTGTGGCGTTGCGCTTTGCGGTGCATGTACAGTTCACATCGATGGAGAACCCACGCGCGCCTGCGTCACCCCCATTTCAACTCTCACCGGTAAACAAATCACCACAATAGAAGGTATTTCAACGGACGCTTCACACCCTGTACAGCAAGCCTGGATAGACGAACAAGTGACTCAATGTGGGTTTTGCCAATCCGGGCAAATTATGTCCGCTATCGCCTTATTACAACGTAAACCAAGCCCCACAGATATTGACATTGACGCTGCGATGTCTGGCAATATCTGCCGTTGTGGGACTTACCAACGCATTCGTTCGGCAATTAAAAAAGCATCTAAAATTCCCTCAATCACAAGCGCGCTGTCGAAAAGACACTCCGCCACAAAGGCACCCTGTCTCAAAAAAATGGTATAAACATGAACAAGGCATTCAGCACGCAAAGAAGGCATTTTCTAAAAACCACAACGACCTATGGCGGTGGTTTATTACTGGGTATTCAATTATCCGGTTGCGGCAACGACCGAAATGCACAAACTCAAATAACGAATATGTTAACAGAAAATTCAGTTGAACAAAAAACGACGGGGGCGTCTTTTTTCCCAAACGCGTTTCTTCGAATTGCCAGTGACAATCAAATTACAGTGCATGTCGCCTGTTCAGAAATGGGCCAAGGTGTGATGACTTCATTACCAATGTTACTCGCTGAAGAACTGGAATCGGATTGGTCTAAAATTAATATTGAGTTTGCACCCGCCCATAAAGACTTTGCAAATCCCAGAAGCGGGAGACAAACCACTGGCGACAGTGCCTCAATTCGTGGTTTTTGGTTCGCCCTGCGGGAAGCTGGCGCAGTCGCACGTGAAATGTTGATTATTTCGGCGGCACAAACATGGAGCGTCGATAAAAACAGTTGCACTGTCGACAACAGCATTGTTTCTCACCCCCCCTCAAATCGATCTGCAACTTATGGACAATTGGTGGACAAGGCGAAATTATTGCCTGTTCCGCAAACACCTGTATTAAAAAAACCGGATCAATTTCGAATTATCGGTCAGCCCATCGCCAGACTTGATGCCAGATTGAAAGTAAATGGTGCCGCCCTATTTGGACAAGACGTGCGATTACCCAATATGTTAATTGCTAGCGTGGTACGTTGCCCGGTATTTGCAGGCAAGTCTAAACAATTTAACGCAAGCGAAACATTAAGAGTAAAAGGCGTACACGATGTATTCGAAATTGAAACGGGAATAGCGATCGTTGCAGATCATTTTTGGGCGGCAAAACGCGGTCGAGAATTATTAACCATTGATTGGGATGAAGGCAAACACAGCAAGCTAAACAGCCAACTGATTCGCAAGCAATTTATCGACGCCATTGATGATGGAAAAATAATTGAAGACCGTGGCGATGTAACAAAATCAAACAATTCAGCCGATAAGAAAATAACCGCTGTTTTTGAAACACCTTACCTGGCACATACTTGCATGGAACCGATGAATTGCACTGCACACGTTCAACAGGATCGTTGCGATATCTGGGTTTCTACACAGGGCCAGGAACAAACGCAAAAAGTCGGCGCAAAAATTACCGGCCTCTCCAAAGACAACGTCTATGTACACACCACCTTTTTAGGGGGCGGATTTGGACGGCGTGCTGAGAAAGATTTTGTTAAGGATGCCGTTCTCATTTCAAACAAATTAAAAAAGCCTGTCAAAGTTATCTGGACACGTGAAGATGATATTCAGCACGATTTTTATCGCCCTGCAACCTATAACCAATTATCAGCCACAATAGATAAAAAGGGCACATTAATTTCCTGGCAACATGCAATAGCAGGCTCGTCAATTTTACATAGAATTGTCCCTTTTGCGGGTATTATTTTTCGTGGAAAAGACGCGACCTCAACAGAAGGAGCAGATAATCTACCCTACGACGTGGCGAACTTCAGAGTCACTTATGCAATGGTGAACCCGGGAATTCCGGTGGGTTTCTGGCGTTCAGTGGGTAATTCACAAAATGCATTTGTAACGGAATGTTTTATTGACGAAGTCGCTGCACTATCCAAAAAAGACCCGTTTATATATAGACAACAATTACTGGCAAACAAACCACGACTTAAAAAAGTGTTGCAACTTGCTGCAAAAAAATCAAAATGGGGTATACCA
>CAZWBV010000095.1:0-3879 GCA_964632225.1 uncultured Gammaproteobacteria bacterium
ATATCCGTCCACGGACCGACATAACCTTTTAAATTGTATTGCTCTATGGGCGAGAAACCGGGCGTAACCACCTGGCTTTCCTGGAACTGGCGGCTTTCACTAATCTGGTGGACTGCGCCAAAATCGAACAATAACGGTCTGCCGCCGGGCCGCAGGTGGATATTGCCTGGTTTAATATCCAGATGCAGTAATCCACGTGAGTGGATGGCCTCCAGGCCAGTGAGCAGTTGCGGGAATACCGTTCGGATGAACGTTTCACTGAGGCTGTTTCGGGATTTTATGTACGCTTGCAGGTTGGCGCCTTCTTCATAGTCCATGACGATATAAACTGTTCCGTTTGCCTGGAAAAAATTGATGACATTGACAATGTTTGGGTGTTTTATTTTCGCCAGGATACTGGCCTCTTTGAAAAATGATTTTCTGCCTTGTGCCAGCGCATCCCGATTGCTCTCTTCAATAGGCTCAACATTTAGCCCGTCGCCGCGGTGTGCAATTTTACTGGGCATGTATTCTTTGATAACGGTTTTTTTGCCGGTGTTTTTATCCAGCGCCAAATAGACAATGCTGAAACCGCCACCACCGAGCATTTTTTCGATAACATAAGTATCTAGTCTTGTTGCTTTTGGTAGCCTGTTTTTTGCCTTATTCATAGGTTTTTAAATCGGCATACGCGGTTATAGACTTAAATATTCTTAGTCTTTTTGGCATTAATGAACTTTTGTTCCCTACTGGGCAATTAACGACTATTATTGCCGCATATACATGAAATAGCATAGGATTTGCGCTTGTTTTGGCGACAAGCTTAAAAAATTGGAGATGAAGGCATGATTCGAAGTATGACGGCTTTTTCCCGCCAGGAAACACAACACAGTTGGGGGCACCTGGTATGGGAAATTCGATCAGTAAACCACCGCTATTTGGAAATATCGACGCGCTTGCCGGAAGAATTTCGGGCTTTAGAGCCGAAAATTAAGGGTGAAGTCGCCGCTAAGCTGAGTCGCGGGAAAATAGAATGTAATTTACGTTATTTATCAAGTACCGATATCGGTGCCGATATTTCATTCAATGAGGAATTTGTTAAAAAGCTAATTCATGCGAGCCAAAAAATTGATGAATTGTTGAACAATAGTGCGCCGATCAATGCGTTGGAGGTGCTAAAGTGGCCGGGGGTGGTGGTCGGTGCTGAATCCGAGTTTGACACAATTAGAGAGCACGCAATGGCGTTACTGGGTTTGGCGTTGGACGGGCTGATTGAAATGCGCTGCACCGAGGGTAGCAAAATCAAGTCAATGCTTGAGCAACGTTGTTTAGGCATCAGTGAGACGGTCAAACAGGTGCGCACGGTCATTCCGGATATTATTTCGGCACGGCGTGAGCGGCTCAACAGTCGATTGCAAGAATTGAACGTTGAAGTAGACTCGTCCCGACTGGAACAGGAAGTTGTCATGCTGGTGCAGAAGTTGGACGTTGATGAAGAACTTGACCGCCTCGACGCCCATCGAGAAGAAGTCGTTCGATTGGTTAGCAGTGACGACCCTGTGGGGCGTCGATTGGATTTTCTAATGCAGGAATTGAATCGAGAGGCCAATACATTGGGCTCGAAATCCATTGACGTTAACACCACGCGTGCGTCGGTCGATCTTAAAGTTTATATTGAACAAATGCGCGAACAGATCCAAAATATTGAATGACACTTAAATAGGCGTCTCATAGAGAACGTCTATAGAAACTGCCTATAGAAACCACCTATTAGAAACCAAAGTATGACAAATAAATCCAGAAATATCGGTCACTTATATATTGTCGCGGCACCTTCAGGGGCCGGTAAAACCAGTTTGGTCAATGCGTTAGTGGAATCCAACCTTGATATTGATGTGTCAATTTCTTATACGACACGGCTTAAACGTCCGGGCGAGATAGACGGCGAGCATTATTATTTTGTCGAAAAAGATGTCTTTCAGGAGATGATAAATCAGGGCCAATTTTTGGAATATGCGCAGGTTTTTGACAGTTATTACGGCACATCGCAGCAAAAAGTTGATCAAAAACTAAAATCAGGTACCGACCTGATACTTGAAATCGATTGGCAGGGCGCACAACAAGTTAGGAAGTCGTTTCAATTCGCAGTAGACCAACAATGTACCGGTATTTTTATTTTGCCCCCGTCAAAACGGGCATTAAGCGACCGATTGCATGCAAGGGGCCAGGATAGCGAAGATACTATAGCGCGACGTATGCAGGATGCTGTCAACGAAATTTCGCATTACGCAGAATTCGACTATTTGCTGGTAAATGACGACTTTGACCGGGCACTGCTGGACCTAAAGGCAGTCATTAAGGCAAATCAGCTGAGGTTTGCAAGCCAGTCCCAGGCCTTGTGCAATTTAATTACAAATTTATTAGCATAATATGGCCATTTTTTGTAGAATTACGGCCTTTCCCCGGTAACTGGCATCTTTGTAAGAGTATATTTTAGTAGTTATCGTTGTTGTTAGTTTTGTTTAATTCATGTTAACGCTAATGAATTAGCGACGCTTTTAGGCGGTTTAGCCCAGGCGTATTAGCTTTTAGGAGTATAAAATATGGCACGAGTAACAGTAGAAGATTGCCTCCACAACGTGGATAACCGCTTTCAATTGGTGCTCGTTGCGGCAAAGCGTGCCCGCCAATTGACGATGGGTAAAGAACCCATGGTTGCCTGGGAAAATGACAAGGCCACCGTGGTTGCGTTACGTGAAATATCAGCGGGTTTGGTCGACCGTACTATCCTGGAAAAAGTAGTAGAAGAAGAAAAGAAAGAAGAAACACTCGAAGAGCTATTGGCCGCAGCAGATGAATCGGAAGGCATGCCGTTAGTGATACAAGAATCCCCGGCCAGCGAGGCCCCGACATCTGGACCTATAAACAATAACGAGTTATCGGATACCGGCATGTCATCGCCTGTCCCTGAGTTTTCCGTCTCGATGCCGACGCCTTCCAGTGAGCAGCTATCTGCAGAAACAATGCCTGAAACAACGCCCGAAACAACGCTCGAAACAACGACGACGACAGATGAGAATATTTCATCTACGCCAGAAGTTGATCCTGACAACCGTTCTGATGGCACGCCGACTGTGTGATTATTACCGGAAAGAATTCTATTAAACCTAAATAAACCCATATCCCCTGCCGTCTTCGGCGCTACGCACATCACTTATCGCCACAATATACCCGTGGCGTTTGAGATTTAAGTCATTCATTGCACGCCCCCTTCATTGCATTGCGGCGTGGCCTGCAGGGACGCAGGTCAGGGGCGTGAGCAGGAGCGGAAGCTTTAAAATTCCTTGCAATAGACCGACTATTTACGCGTCATTTTGCCTTGCTATTCGAGGTGGTAAACTCACATCCATGCGTCCATTATATTTTACTCTGGGTTGTCTTTTTTTCTGTGTCGGGTTTGTCGGTGTATTTTTGCCTGTTTTGCCTACTACCCCATTCATGCTTCTCGCTTTATGGGGTTTTTCACATAGTTCACCGCGTCTTCATCATTGGCTATATACCCATCGTCTTTTCGGCCCACCATTACAGAAATGGCAAAAATTTCGAGTTATTCCTCCGGTCGCCAAATATCTCGCCGTATTTTTTATGTTGGCCAGCTTAGTCTATTTGAATGTGTTTGCGGTTATTCCGGTTTGGGCAATGTTGATAGTCACGGCAATCATGGCGTATGGGTGCTGGTTTATCTTGACCAAGCCGTCCTATCCACCCCGCTGTCAGCAACAACGTAAAAAGGGTTAGCCTCCTAAAGAGGACCCGCAGTTGCGTTTAAATTTTAATCGTTACGGGTATATGTTGCTAAACCGCCTTCATTTATTTAGGTTTATCCAAACTTTTTAGTTA
>CAZWBV010000095.1:3889-9399 GCA_964632225.1 uncultured Gammaproteobacteria bacterium
TTTCTCAGCCATTGGTTTACATCGTGCAATAGTTTCTCCGCATGCGAAACACATTCATCTACTGCACTGGCTGGCACAATATCACCGGAATAATCGGCAACATTACGTTGTTTTCGCAACGCATCCAGAATAATCACCGTTTGCTTATCAAGTCCAATTGTTTGGCTAAGTCCCTGTATCATTGTCATATGATGGCCTGGCTTATTGGTCAGCGTTCTATAACCATTCGCCTGCAATGCAACATTGGATAGCTGCATAATAGCCTTATAGGCTGCATCGAAACGATTTTCAGCACTTATTGCCATAACATGTGCATCTGCTATATTTCGTTTAGCTGAGGAAAGTAGCCGTTTTATTACTACCGTATCTGGCTCAATTTTATCTATGGTTTTCCCTATTAAGTTATCCAAGCCCATGTCCATCTCCAATAACATTCATCCTTTGTTTTGTTAACACGTCATTTATAAACGCATCTTTATTTTCTTTTATTCGAGTCCATTCCACTTTGCTGTATATTTTGGGATTTATTTCACGCCTTAGTGATTCCTGGACTGGATAAAGTGCGCTAACCACATCAGAAAAACCCGCATCGCAGATAATCATCAAGTCAATATCACTGCCAGAGGTTTCTTTGCCGCTGGCAACCGAACCAAAAATAAATGCCCAGTCAATATGGGATGACAATGGCATGAGTGCCGAGCGTATGACATCAGTAATACCAAATGTTTTCTTAACAACCCCAATTAGCTCTTGATAAATCGGGCATTCAGGGTTCGCTTGATAATGGTGTTGGTTACCAATTTTGGTCTTATGCAAAATACCGGCGGCCAGCATGCGGTCCAATTCACGCTTGATGGTCGCCACACCCATGCCCGTCAAGCGCAGAATTTCTTTGGTATAAAAGCTTTTTTCAGGTTGCGCATACAGCAAGCCCAATACTTTCTGTTGTGTGGTCGTAAAAAGCGCGCCACCTAACTGGCTCATCATGGCCACACCGGATAGTTCATAATATGTGAACTATAGTTCATGTATTGTGAACTATCAACTCCGACATGGGAGGGATACGGTACAAACTAAAGGCCGTTTATTATTTTTCAATAGGTTAAAAAATATCACCACGCATATATTGTGTCTTACGGAAAATTGTTAAAACATCTGATTGTTAGAGTGGTGTGGTAATGAAAGACTTGGGCCCCGCCGGTGTTTCTTATTTACTAAACATTATTTCTGGGAATTGGGGCCTGATACCGTCAATTTTCGTAACCATAAACCGTTACCACTACACAGCTGTACCCTCCAATAGAGGTCGATACTTTGCGATCGCATCCGCGATGAAGTCCGAGAAAACACGTAGCCGGGCGGTCGATCGTGTATCGCGATGTCTTAGCAACCACAAATCATGACCAGGCCGGGGTTCTCTCGGCGGAAGGCGGCTCAGCGTTGGGTCCAAATCACCTATAAAACAAGGTAGATTTGCAATTCCCATACTGCAACGCGCCGCTTGTAGCTGCACTAACATACTGTCAAAGACACCTTTTGCCGGGAGGTGGGGATAATCACTGGATTTTACCCAATCCGGAAATGCATTCTGTTTGCCGAATCCAATCCACGATGTAGACGCGGAATCAGTGAGATCATGGTGAGTTATATAGTCATGTGTCGCATAGGCGGCATGGGCCACGGTAACAAGTCGATGTCCTATCAAGTGATCAGGAGGATGTTTCACAAAGCGCAGTGCAATGTCAGCTTCGCGGCGCGTTAAGTCCAGTGCTTCGTAAGTTATGTCGACCTCAATATTGGTGTCAGGATAAAGTTCCGCAAAACGCCCAAGGTCGGGCATTAGCAGGTGCTTCACTGACGACTGTTATGTTGTCGGGAGAAAAACACTTTCTGCAAGAAGATATTCCAAACGAACTCGGTAACGCCATCCGTCAGTGGTACTGATACGTTAAAAACAGGAGAAACATAATAATAAATATTTAAAACTGTATCTTGTGCGATGCATCCACTGGCCAGGTTTTTCTTTTTTTAAGGCAGGCCAGATAACCCACGAACATGATATTCCTTCTGCCCTGCTTTATTAGTCCGTTTTAAACTAAATGCAGCCCGCCGGTACTTGTAATATTTTACTAGTTAATAAAGCGGTCTCTGTAGAATTGTTAATGACAATTCCAACAGGAAGCTGATGAAGATCAATAAAATTTTGCAGCGCCGTTAACTGCTTTTTAGGTGTTACGGATTGATATTTAACCTCTATGGGCAGTAATCCAAAAGATCCTTCTGCGACAAAATCAATTTCTGCCCCGGCCTTGGTTCTAAAATGGCAGTATCTAACGTTTCTTGCGTTGGTTGTCTCGATGCCTTTTATAACTTCTTCAACAATAAAACTCTCGAAGTTTCTGCCGAGCATGGGGTAGTTATTGAGTTCTTCAAGTGTGTTAATGTTTTGCAGGAAAAGTGTCAATCCTGAATCACGAAAATGGCCTTTGGGGAGTTTAAGCGTTGTTTTTATTTTTGGTGTCGTGAACGCTTCCAGTTGTCGCCAAAAGTAGGTGCCTGTAATAATATCAATATAGTCACGAACTGTTTTTTCCGATGCTTCTATGGAGCGGGCAATTTCGGATTTATTGATGATAGTGCCAGATAGATGGGAAAGCATCGACAATACCCGTCGATACTTTATCAAGTCGATTCGTGGAAATAATGCCCGCATATCGCGGTTAATATAAGTGTCAAAATAATTCTCCATCCAGTCTTGATGAAAGTCAATGTTATTGGACAAAACAGGCTCAGGGTAACTGCCTTTAAGTAACCCCTGTTTTAGCGAGCTGATTTCTATTTGCGGTTGCAGGGACTTTAAAAATTTAAGAGAGTCTATTGATAGTTTTTGGTCGAAAATTTGGTAGAAATCCGGAAGCGGTTTTTTTTGAAATTCATTAATTTTAAATGGCGATAATTCAACGATACCCACTCTACCCGCCAAACTTTCGCTGATATTTGTTATTAAGTCAAAACTGGCCGACCCGGTCAGGATGAAGCGGTTTTTGAGGGTTCTCTGCGCATCAACAACGCCACGTAAGACGTCAAATAATATAGGCAGTTGTTGCGCTTCGTCGATAATGACATGGTGTGGATTTTCCCGAAAAAAGAGAACAGGGTCATCAGAAATACGTTGGTAGTGATTGGGGTTTTCCAGGTCAAAATATTTCCAATTTGCCCTTATCATTTTTGACAATGTGCTTTTCCCGCATTGTCTGACACCCAATATGACCACAACGGGGAAGCTTTGCAGTAATCTGTCTATTTTTTGTCCGATATTGCGGTTTATTCCATCCATTTTCGTACTTTACCCTCGAAAACAGATGGTGTAAAGGCGACGGAGAGTATATGGGTTGCAGGTGGTTAGACTGCGGTGCTTGTTGCTGCGGGTTTAGGGGACACTGATAACTTAATAACTTTACACCGTTTTCTTCTGTTTCGATTGTATACGAATTCAATAATTAATAAATTGTTTCTTTTGCTGCTGTTAAGTTATTAAGTTATCAGTGTCCCCTAAAACGCAAGTGTCCCCTAAAACGCAAGTGTCCCCTAAAACGCATACTCATATTCGTACGGTTCAGAGATTAGGGTAGTTATTTCTGCTTGGTTCCTTAGAGTTCCACAACATTACTTACGTTGAATTGTTCATTGATGCGCACTTTTTTTTCTGTTGTTGTGATGGTTGTTATTTGGCTGACATTTTTTTTACCAAAGACGTTGATCAGTTTTTTTACGTTATTTGGTAGTTCGCCACTCTCATCGTGCCATTTACATTCATAAAGGTGAAGTAAACTCCCTTCAGGGATTAGAAAGTCGATCTCGCGACCGTCTTTGTCCCGGAAGTAATAAATCTCGTCAGCTTTTCCTTGGTTGTGTAAGCTGCGCAGCAGTTGTCCAAAAGCATAGGTTTCAAATAAAGCGCCAAGCAGCGGATTGTTGCGAAGGGAATCGACTGACTGAATGTTTATCAGATAACACAACAGGCCGGTGTCGAGGAAGTATAGCTTGGGTGTTTTGATGATTCTTTTGCCAAAGTTTTGATAATAGGGCTTGAGTAAATAAATAATATTCGATGCTTCCAACACGCTTATCCAGCTCTTTATTGTATGCGTGCTAACGCCGACTTCTGTTGCAATCCGACTCATGGAAAATATTTGTCCTGAGCGGATTGCCAGCAAGCGCATGAATTGATCGAATTCACGTATATGCCGAATATTAAGTAACTGCCGTACATCTCGTTCGATATAGGTCGCAACATAATCACCAAAAAAGCGCGTATGATCCAGGTTGTGTTCATAGATTTCCGGATACCCCCCTCTGACGAGCCATTCCAGGATCTGGGTCGCACTTAAGTTTGTATTAAAATGGTTTGTCAATTCCTTTGTGGACAGGCTGTGCAGATTTAATATGGATACCCGGCCTGCAAGACTTTCAGAGACGCCTTTCATTAGCGAAAATTTTTGTGAGCCGGTCATTACGTATTGGCCCATTATTTGTCTGTGCTGATCAATTTGAATTTTGATTTGCCTAAAGAGCTCTGGCGCATACTGAATCTCATCGATCACAAGGGGGGTTCCGTGAGTGTCAAGAAAGAATTGACCACTTTCACTTGCCTGTTTAGCTTCAAGGGGGACATCCAAACTTACATAGGCATATTCTGGAAAGAGGTGATTAAGTAAGCTGGATTTTCCGGTTTGACGTGCACCAGTGAGCAGCAATGCCGGGCGTTCGGCATTGAGTTTTTTTATTAGGCCAGAGATATCTCGCTTTATCCACATGTTCGGATAATATGAAGTAGAACTACGTATATGTCAACGTTAGGAAAAAGCATACTGGATTTATTTGCGAAAGTTCCTCCGCCGAACAGATTACCAGGACGCCCCTGGGGGCCGTTCAACTACAGAATCTGTGATAAGTTAATGCCTTGGGGGGAGCAGGGAATTTCCCATTTCCCACCCCCAATAAATTATTTTTGAGAAACGGTAACGAGGGAAATATGATGATGGATTCATCGACCACCAGTTTCTCGATCTCTGTTTTTGTTTCCGTCTTCATTTCATTGCAAGGCCGCTTTGTTAAGCGTTTCAGTGACGTGTTGCATCAACGCGGCACTGCTCTCAAGTAATGCCGTGGCCTCTTTTTCATTGAACTCTTTGTTGCCTTCATTACCTTCACGTAGTTGCGCTACCAGAGTCGCGGTGTTTGCGGGTGCCTTGCCGTTGTTGACCAGATGAGATTCGATGAAGGTGATGCTAAGCGGTGATGGTTCATGGGCATCCAATAGCGCCAGGGATGCCAACCCTCCTTCCACTGCGTCGTTCAGGGCGGGCAGTGCTTCGATTTCAAAACCGCCACTGGCCAGGACTTGCGCCATGCTGTGTTTGCGTTCTGCCTGCGCCAGTCGTTGGCGCGCCTTGTGCAAGCGTTGCCGCTGTATCTGTTGCTGTGGTTTATCCATGGCGGTGGATTGG
>CAZWBV010000096.1:0-1732 GCA_964632225.1 uncultured Gammaproteobacteria bacterium
AGCGTGCGCATAATCGTGTTATTAATTTGATCACACGCGAAGTCACATCATCTACTGCCAAATTCAATAAAACATCGCCCATTTCGCGCAATCGACACGAAAGCCAGTCAATCACATTGAGTGCAACCGCAGGGTACTCCAGCAAAAAACCTTTAAATTGATTTTTATCGATCACAAGTACGTCCGCAACCGAGCAAGTTTGTGCATAGACCTCCCTGCGTTGGTGGTGAAGCATTTCTGCTAAGCCAAATATTTCACCTGGAAAACAAAACCACAGGATGACTTCTTTACCGACAGGTGAGAGTTGAAATATTTTTACCCGCCCATCCAGTAATATATAGACATTTTCATTCAGGGTACCGGCATTGAAAATTAACTGATCACGTTTAAATTCACGCCTTTCACCCATATCAAGTAAAATTTGTTTTTCTAAAAGACTGACACTGGACAAAAAATCAAAGGCCGATTAAACCAAAACCGGTCCAACACCTCGGTCGTATTATTAACAGCGCTGTACTGTCGGCTAGCTGACAGATCTTCGTGATGAGCCCATGATGTCATATGGCATGGTGTCCCTGAAACAGATGTTCATCTGAAAAAATTGAAGATCGGACCCTGGGTCTAAAATTGGCCACTAAGCTTGTACCCAGTATAGACAAAATTGATTACATTAAATAATTTATAATCAATTGCATACTAGGTGTAAAGGAGTGTGTGGCAATAATTAGGTATGTGATCCTCTGGAATACCATCTATACTCCCAGCTAAATTATTTTTGTTCTTATCTAACAACGTATTGGCGTCAAACTACGCAAATACCTTATAAATAATAACAAACCAGTGATACAAAGATTTTAAGAGAAGGTTTTAAGAGGGCCGCCATGGAAAAAATGACTGAGTCGGAATTAACAGAAAAACTAGGTGAATATATTGCGCCCCAGGGTCTTTACCTCAAAACAAAAAATATGCCGTTTCTTGGCGGCGTAACCTGTAATGTAAAAGAACTGGTTGCAGGGGCCTGGGAAGAAATCATTATTGATTATGAGGTGGGCGCATCGGGCATGGCAGATGGTGCCTGGCTAAAAGCAACATTCAAATTTTACTCCGACTGGGCTCTGTTTCAGACCACCGATCCAACCGCAGCCAATTATGTTTCGGCTGAATACCATGCCTGCGACCTGGTGCCTGGACAAAGCCCGGCAACAGTTCAGTCCCTTAAAGTACGATTTGACCAAAAAGGCCATGAAAGACCGTTCCAAAAAGCCATTATCATTGACACCGTTGATGGCTTTCTAAAACCCGGCGACCGCATTATTATCCGCCTGGGTGACCGCCGCGCCGGTGGGCCAGGTACCCGAATACAAACCTTTGTCGAAGAACAGTTTCAATTCCGCTGCTACATAGACCCGCTAGGCACCTCACGATTCGCCGCGATCCCGGGAGATTTAAAGATAGATATCGTACCCGGTGTACCCGCACAGATAGTGATGACCGCATCAAGGCTTGTAAAAACAAATGAACCCACGCTGCTTCGGGTGCGTGCAGAAGACCATTGGGGTAATACCTGTTGGAACTGCAACGCGGACATACAACTCACTGGTTGGCTCGACGGTAAAAAAGTACTGGAAAATAGTGTCAAATTAAATAAAAAAGGGTGGGCGGTCGTGCCCGTTAACTTGCCTACCCAATCTACTGGCGAACTGGAAATGCGCGCAACCCTGCCCGATCATCC
>CAZWBV010000096.1:1742-3031 GCA_964632225.1 uncultured Gammaproteobacteria bacterium
GAAAATAAATTTTACGTCACTATTGAAAACGACCTGACTTTCAAACGAAATTATTACGGCGATTTACATGTGCATTCGGATGACACCGTCGGCACAAACAACACCACCTATAACCTGACCTACGGCCGCGATGTCGCCGGCCTGGATGTTTTGGGCTATACTGCCAATGATTTTCAAATCACAAAAAAACGTTGGGAAAAAGCCGTTAAATTATGCCACTCACTCAACGTAGACAATGAATTCGTTTGTTACCCTGGTACCGAGTGGTGTGGCAATTCCAGCGCGGGTGGCGACCACAATGTCATTTTCTTACACGGCGAACAACCTGAATTTCCGTTTGACAAAAATGGCAATGTCGCCAGATCCTTTGAATGGAATGAGGACATGGCCGGTGACGAACTTCAAGCAGGCGCCTGGCCACTTGAAGAACTCTATGCGACTTATGCACACGACCCTGAAGGCCACTTATTAATGCCGCACGTTGGCGGACGGCGTTGTAACTTGGACTGGCACCACCCAGCCCTGGAAAAACTAGTCGAAATCGAATCTGCCTGGGGACATTTTCCCTGGCTATATGAAGACACAATGAAAAAAGGTTATAAGCTTGGCGCATCCGCAAACGGTGATGAGCATCGTGGCCGCTGTGGCGGTGGCGTCCCCGGTACGGCGGTGTTTGGCACAAAAGGAGGCGTCACGGGTATCATTGCAAATGAACTGACAGGAAAAACCATTGGCAAGGCTTTACGTGCACGACACACTTTCGCAACAACGGGCGAACGACTGGTCGGTCTTACACATTGTGGCGAGTTCATTCAAGGTGACGAATTTGACCACAGTGGCAAGGCAACGATCCACTATCGATTTTTGGGCGACCAGGGTTGGGACGAAATTGCCGCGTTTGACCATAGCGGCTGCATCTGGAAAAGAAACATGCAACAAGAATCAGGCTACTGCAATAGAAAAATTCGTGTACGCTGGGGCGGCGCCCGCATAAGAGACCGCTATCGCTGGGCTAATTGGAACGGAAAAATTACCATCACTAACGGCGTTATAAATAGTTTTAGAGATTATGGGTTCGAACACCAGGAAGAAACGTGCTGGCGCGCAGGTGCCACCAGCATTGGCTTTCATTCAGACACCTATGGCGATGCTGACACCATTGAAATCGACATCAGCAATCTGCCTAACTGCACGATAAAAATAGAAGGCACCATTGATGGTTATGTCAAAGTGGGCAACCCACTCGATGGCAACCCTTTTGTACACTGCCCGGATTTTTTCTGGGAAAT